>NZ_DATCUY010000670.1:0-15528 GCF_036567245.1 Achromobacter sp.
GGCGGCGCGGCGGAAGCCCGCCATCTCGCGCTGCTCGGCGCGCTGGTCATCGCGGTGACCGCTGTGGCCCGCGCCACCGGAGACCTGCCCTACGTGCTCTACATGGTGTTGGGCGGGTCGAACGACAATCTGTTCTGGGGCGCCTTGTTCGCCTCGCTGGCGCTGATCTGGGCGCCGATGCTGTACGCGCTTGCTGTGTACGGACTGAGCCTGCCGCGCGCGGCGACGGCCGGCGAGTACGGGTTTCGCGGCGCGCGGGGCGCGATGCCTTACAAGCGCTGGCCGCTGATGCTCGCGCTCTTGCTGCTGGTCGCGGCGGCCGGCCATGCCGGCTACACCTTGCGCATGCTCGCCTCGGGCTACACCGATGCCGAGTTGGCGCAGAGCGCGCTGAGCGTCCTGCTGTGCGTCCCGATCACGTTTGTAGTGGCGACGATGTATGCGGTTGCGTATCGGGATTCGGTCAACAGGTAGGCATTGCGGAACGTTGCAAAGACCCGTGAACAAACAACACATGGCCCTCTCGCTGCACAGGTTTTGCGACGTCCCTGTCGAAGACTGGCTGGAGTTATTGAACAACCCGGCAGTAGTACGCCACATGCCGCTCACGCATGGCAATTGGACCGCTCGCGCCGCGTCCGACTGGGTCAAGGGAAAAGACGGGCAGTGGTTGGATCACGGGTATGGGCCCTGGTCAATTCGAATCGGCGGCCAGTTCGCTGGCTGGGGCGGTTTTCAGCGGGAAGGTGAAGAAGCCGACCTGGCCTTGGTTCTGTTGCCCGCGTACTGGGGACAAGGCGCCAGGATTTTTCGCCACTTGATGAGCCTGCGGGCTGAACTTGGCATTGGTCCGGTAAGCATCCTGCTGCCGCCGAGCCGGTCCCGATTCAAGGGTCTGGCCAGGCTTGGATTCGTATTTGCGGGAGAGGTGACCTATGAAGACCAACGATTCCTGAAATTCCGCACCTGCGGCTAGGCAACGGCCGGCGGCGTGGGTCCGCCATCACGTCCTCGATCGCTCGCCGCCGTGCACGGCAAGCTGACTATTTCCTGACGCAAAAACGCGAATAGTTTTTATTCATATAGAATTCCGACTGTCCGTAACCCCCACGCTTGGCAGTCCTGATGTCCCAGCCCCCCTCCACGGGCCCCGCTTCCCCACGTCAACGCCTGGTCCTGATTGCCACTGCACTCGCGCTGGCAACCCTGGCCGCCCTGGCGTTCTGGTACGCCGGATCCCAGGATTCCCCCTCAGCGCGCCCGCCCGATTATGGGCAGATTCCGGTTGCCGTCGCGGTCGAGGCCGCCAGCGCCGGTCCGTTGCAGCGCGACCTGCATGCGCTCGGAACCATTACGCCGTTAGCGCAGGTGACGTTGCGCAGCCAGATCGATGGCGAGCTGCTGAAGCTGCATTTCGCCGAAGGCCAGGCCGTGACACGCGGCCAGTTGCTGGCAGAGATCGATGCGCGCCCCTATCTTGCAGCGCTGGCCGCAGCCGAAGGTGAACTGGCGCGCACCCAGGCGCTGCTGGACAACGCCGCCGCGGACCTGCAGCGCTATCGCAAGCTGGCGCGGCAGGAAGCGGTGGCGGGCCAGCAACTGGATACCGCCGAAGCCCAGGTGCGTGTCTACGCCGCTCAGCGGCAACGCAACCAGGCCCAGGTGGCCGACGCCCGGCGGCTGCTGGACCACACCCGCATCGTCGCGCCGCACGACGGCCGCATCGGACTGCGGCGCATCGATGCCGGCAACCACGTGCGCGCCGACGACGCCAACGGCCTGACCACGCTGGTCCAAACCCGTCCCATCTCGGCCCTCTTCAGCATTTCCGAAACGCGCCTGGACATCCTGCGCGCGGCGCAGGCGCGGGACTCCGCGCTGCGGGTGCAAGCCTGGGATGCGGATGACCGCCGCCTGCTGGCCGAGGGCACGCTGGAAGCGCTGGACAACCGCATCCAGGCTGCCAGCGGCACTGTCCGGTTGCGCGCGCGCTTCGACAACGCAGACGAATCGCTGTTTCCGAACCAGTTCATCAATATCCGGCTGGCGGTAGTGCAGCAGGACCACGTCATCACCATTCCCACCGCGGCCATCCAATATGGATCCGAGGGAGCCTTTGTATTCGTCATAGGTGAAGACAATCGCGCCAGCCGCCGCGTGCTGAACCTGGGCCCCGCCAACGCCGGGCGCATTGTCGTGCAATCCGGCCTGGCCGAGAACGAGCGCGTGGTGGTCGAAGGCGTGGACCGCCTGCATGACGGCCGCGACGTGCAGATTGTCGAACCGCAAAAATCATGAGCCTGTCGCGTCCCTTCATCCTGCGCCCAGTCGCCACGTCCTTCCTGATGATCGCCCTGCTGCTCTCGGGCATCCTGGCGTGGCGCATGCTGCCCGTGGCGGCGCTGCCGCAGGTGGACTACCCCATCATCCAGGTGACCACGCAGTACCCCGGGGCCAGTCCGAACGTGACGGCGCGCACCGTCACCGCGCCGCTGGAGCGGCGCTTCGGGCAGATACCGGGCCTGAAGCAGATGTCTTCCACCAGCGGCAGCGGCATCTCGGTGATAACGCTGCAATTCTCGCTGGACGTGTCGTTGGGCGTGGCGGAGCAGGAAGTCCAGGCGGCCATCAGCGCCAGCGGCGCGTTGCTGCCCAACGACCTGCCGACGCCGCCCGTCTACCGCAAGGTCAATCCCGCCGACGTGCCGATCCTGACCCTGGCGGTCACCTCCGATTCCCTGGCGGTCACCTCCGATTCCCTGCCGCTGCCCCAGGTCTACGACCTGGTGGACACGCGCATGACGCAGCGCCTGTCGCAGTTGTCCGGCGTGGGCATGGTCAGCCTGGCCGGCGGCCAGCGTCCGGCGGTGCGGGTGCAGGTCAATCCGATGGCGCTGGCCGCGCGCGGACTGCAGCTGGCCGACGTGCAGGAAGCCATCACCAAGGCCAACTCGAACCAGCCCAAGGGCAGCTTCGACGGGCCGGTGCGCTCGGTCATCATGGACGCGAACGACCAATTGCAGAGCGCCGAGGAGTACCGCGAGCTGATCGTGGCCTGGCGCAACGGCGCGCCGGTACGGCTGGGCCAGGTCGCCACCGTCGAGGACGGGGCGGAAGACCGCTACCTGGCCGCCTGGGTGGACAAGCAGCCAGCCGTGCTGGTCAATATCCAGCGCCAGCCAGGCGCCAACGTCATCGCCGTGGCCGATCAGGTCAAGGCTCTGCTACCGCAGCTGACGGCCAGCCTGCCGGCGGCCGCGCAGGTCCGCGTGCTGACGGATCGCACCGAAAGCATCCGCGCGTCGGTGCGCGGCGTGCAATGGGAGCTGGCCTTCGCCGTGGGCCTGGTGGTGCTGGTGACCTTCCTGTTCCTGCGCAACCTGCCCGCCACGCTGATCCCCAGCCTGGCCGTGCCGCTGTCCCTGATCGGCACCTTCGGCTTCATGCACCTGGCGGGGTTTTCCACCAACAACCTGACGTTGATGGCGCTGACCATAGGCGCGGGCTTCGTGGTGGATGACGCCATCGTGATGCTGGAGAACATTGCGCGCTACCGTGAGCAGGGTCACAGCCCCATGGCGGCGGCGCTCAAGGGCGCCGGCCAGATCGGCTTCACGCTGGTGTCCCTGACCCTGTCGCTGATCGCGGTGCTGATCCCGCTGCTGTTCATGGAGGACGTGGTGGGCCGGCTGTTCCGCGAGTTCGCGGTCACGCTGGCGGTGGCCATCCTGATATCGCTGGCGGTGTCGCTTACGCTGACGCCCATGATGTGCGCGCGGCTGTTGCCGGCGCACGAGCCGACGCGCCCCGGATTGCTGGACCGCGTCCAGGCGCGCTACGCCGGCTGGCTGGACCTGACCTTGCGCCATCAGCGGCTGACCCTGGCCGTGATGCTGGCAACCGTGGCCCTGACCGGCCTGCTGTACCTGGCCGTGCCCAAGGGCTTCTTTCCGACCCAGGACGGCGGCACGCTGCAAGGCGTGACGCAATCGTCCCAAAGCACCTCGTTCGACGCCATGTCGCGGCGCCAGCAGGCAGTAGCCCAGGCGCTGCTGGCGGACCCGGACGTGGCCAGCCTGTCGTCCTTCATCGGCATCGACAGCATGAACACCACCCTGAACACCGGCCGGTTGTTGATCAACCTGAAGCCCTGGTCGGAACGCAGCGCGCCGCTGACGGACATCATGGCACGGCTGGATGCGCGCGCCCGCGAGGTCCACGGCATCTCGCTGTTCCTGCAGCCGGTGCAGGAGCTCAATATCGAGGACCGCGTGAGCCGCGGCCAGTACCAGTTCACGCTGACCTCGCCGGACAGCGAGCTGCTGGCGCGCTGGAGCCATGCGCTGACTGCGCGCCTGGCGCAGGCGCCCGAACTGGCCGACGTCTCCACGGACCTGCAAGGCGACGGCCGCCAGGCCTATCTGCAGGTCTCGCGCGACGCCGCGGCCCGCCTGGGCGTGACGATGGACGACGTGGCGCAGACGCTTTACAACGCCTTCGGCCAGCGCCAGGTGGCCACGCTGTTCACGCAGTCCAACCAGTACCGGGTCGTGCTGGAAGTGGATCGCAAGCTGGCGCTGGACCCGGACGCGCTGGAACGTATCCATCTGCAGACGGAAGACGGGCAGGCGATCCCCCTTTCGGCGCTGGCCACCGTCAGCGAACGCGCGGTGCCGCTGGCCGTGAACCACTTGTCGCAGTTCCCCGCGGTCAACCTGTCCTTCAATCTGCCGGCGGACGGGTCGCTGGGCGAGGCCATCGCCGCGATCGAATCGGCGCGGCAGGAAATCGGCATGCCGCTCAGCGTGGAGCTGCGTCTGCAGGGCGCGGCGGCGGCGTTCCAGGCCTCGCTGTCGAACACCCTGTGGCTGATGCTGGCCGCGGTGGTCACCATGTACCTGGTGCTGGGCATGCTGTATGAAAGCGCCATCCACCCGGTGACCATCCTGTCCACCCTGCCCTCCGCCGCGGTGGGCGCCTTCCTGGCGCTGCTGCTTACCGGACGTCCGCTGGACCTGATCGCGGTCATCGGCATCATCCTGCTGATCGGGCTGGTGAAGAAAAACGGCATCATGATGGTGGACTTTGCGCTGGAGGCCGAACGGTCGCGCGGCCTGGCGCCGCAGGCTGCGATCCGCGAGGCCGCCCTGCTGCGCCTGCGGCCCATCCTGATGACCACGCTGGCCGCGCTGTTCGGCGCGCTGCCGCTGATGCTGGCCACGGGTTCGGGCGCGGAACTGCGCCAGCCGCTGGGCTGGGTCATGGTGGGCGGGCTGCTGGTCAGCCAGGTGCTGACCCTGTTCACCACGCCCGCCGTGTACCTGTTCTTCCACCGCCTGGGCCAGCGCCGCGGCGCGCCGGCCGCCAAGCCCGGGGTTGAAGGCCCGGCGCCATGATCCGCGCCTTGCTGCACCGCCCGACCGCCTGCATCTTCCTGGCGATCGCGCTGACCCTGTTGGGCGCGGTCGCATGGCGGCTGCTGCCCGTGGCGCCACTGCCCCAGGTCGACTTCCCCACCATCGAGGTGCGGGCCGAACTGCCGGGCGCCAGCCCCGAGAGCATGGCCAGCACCGTGGCCGCGCCGCTGGAACGCGCGCTGGGCAGTATCGCGGGCGTCAGTTCGATGACCTCGTCCAGCAACCAGGGCGCCACCCGCGTGCAGCTGCAGTTCGACCTGGACCGCGACATCAACGAAGCCGCCCGCGACGTGCAGGCCGCCATCAACGCCGCCCGCGCGGAACTGCCCTCCGGCATGCCAGGCAATCCCAGCTACCGCAAGGTCAATCCATCCCAGGCGCCCATCATGGCGCTGGCGCTCAGTTCGTCCACCCGCCCCGCGGGCGAGCTTTACGACCTGGGCTCGACGGTGCTGGCGCAGAAGATCTCGCAGATCAACGGCGTAGGCGAAGTGACCATGGGCGGCAGTTCCCTGCCCGCGGTGCGGGTGCAGGTCAATTCCAACGCCCTGGCCCACTACGGCGTGGCCCTGGACGAGGTGCGCCAGGCCATCGCCGACGCCGCGCCCATGAGGCCGCAAGGCCAGCTGGATTCCGCCAACCGGCGCTGGGAGGTCGGCACGCCCGAACAGCCCCGCGCCGCGCGCGACTACGAGAGCCTGATCGTGCGCCACCAGGACGGCGCGGTGATCCGGCTGTCGCAGGTTGCCCGGGTCAGCGATTCGGTGGAAAACCGCTACAGCAGCGGCTTTCACAACCGCAACCCGGCCGTGGTCCTGACCATCAGCCGCCAACCCGGCTCGAACATCATCGAAACCATAGGCGCGATCAACCAGGCCCTGCCCGGCTTGCGCGCGCTGATGCCGGCCGACGTGGACCTGACCGTGGCGCTGGACCGCTCGCCCGGCATCAACGCCACCCTGCGCGAGGCGCACATCACGCTGGGACTGGCCACGGCGCTGGTGATCCTGGTGGTGTGGGCGTTCCTGGGCAATGCGCGGGCGGCGGCAATACCGAGCGTGGCGATTCCGGTGTGCCTGATCGCCACCTTCGCCGTCATGTACCTGTGGGGCTTTTCGCTGAACAACCTGTCGCTGATGGCGCTAATCGTCGCGGCCGGCCTGGTGGTCGACGACGCCATCGTGGTGCTGGAGAACATCTCGCGCCATATCGAGCGCGGCCTGTCGCCGCGCAAGGCCGCACTGCGCGGCGTGCGCGAAGTGGGCTTCACGCTGGTGGCCATGACGGTGGCGCTGAGCGTGGTCTTCGTGTCCATCCTGTTCATGGGCGGCCTGGTCGAGCGGCTGTTCCGAGAGTTCTCCATCACCCTGGTCGCCGCCACCGTCATCTCGCTGGTGGTCTCGGTGGCCATCATCCCCAGCCTGTGCGCCCGCTGGCTCAAGCCCGCCCGCCCGCAGGCGACTGGCGCGGACTTGCGTCCGTCGCGCATGCAGGCGGCCTTCGAACGCATCCATGCCTGGTACGGCAGCACCCTGTGGCGGGTGCTGGGCCATGCCCGGCTGACGCTTCTGCTGCTGGCCGGCGTGGTCGGGCTGAACGTCTATTTGTACGTGCAGGCGCCCAAGGGCTTCCTGCCGGTGCAGGACACCGGACAGCTGGTGGGCTTCGTGCGCGGCGACGACGGCTTCTCGTTCCAGGTCATGCAGCCCAAGATCGACCAGTACCGGCAATTGGTGCTCAAGCATCCGGCGGTGCAGGACGTCATCGGCTACAACGGCGGCAGCCTGGGCATCAGCAATTCCCTGTTCCTGATCCGCCTGAAGCCCGCCGCCGAGCGCGCGGAATCGTCGACCGAAGTCATCAACTGGCTGCGCACCAACGCCCCGGCCGTGCCGGGCGGCATGTTCTTCCTGAACGTGGACCAGGACCTGCGCATGCCCGGCGGCTTCGGCAACTCCGGCGACCACGAGCTGGCCATCATGGCCAGCGACGTGCCGGCCTTGCGGCAATGGTCGCGCAAGATCTCCAAGGCCATGCAGGAGATACCAGAACTACGCGACGTGGACGCGGAAGGCGACGGCGCCACCCAGCAGGTGGTGATCGACATCGACCGCGCCGCGGCCCAGCGCCTGGGCGTGGACATGGGCACCATCAGCAGCGTGCTCAGCAACTCGTTCAGCCAGCGCCAGGTCGCCACCTTGTACGACGCCATGAACCAGTACCGCGTGGTGCTGGAGCTGGACCCGCGCTACACCGAGGATCCCGAGGTCCTGGAACAGGTGCAGGTGGTGGCGGCGGACGGCGCCCGCGTGCCGCTGACGGCCTTCGCCACCTACGACTACGGGCTGGTCAACGACCGCGTGTTCCACGACGGCCTGTTCGCGGCCGTGGGCGTGGGCTTTTCGCTGGCCGAGGGCGTGTCGCTCGAACAGGCCCTGGTGGCCATCGACGCCACCATGGCCAAGCTGATGGTGCCCTCTTACATCCAGACCCGCCTGGGCGGCGACGCGCGCAACTTCCAGCAAAGCCTGCAGGACCAGCCCTGGCTGATCCTGGCGGTGCTGGTGGCGATCTACCTGGTGCTGGGCATCCTGTATGAAAGCCCGCTGCATCCGCTCACCATCCTGTCCACCCTGCCCTCGGCCGGCGTGGGCGCGCTGCTGGCGCTGCGGCTGGCCGGCATCGAATTCACGCTGATCGCACTGTTGGGGCTGTTCCTGCTGGTGGGCATCGTCATGAAGAACGCCATCCTGATGATCGACTTCGCGCTTGGCCTGGAACGGCGCGAAGGTCTGACGCCGGAGCAAGCGATCCACCGCGCCGCCATGCTGCGGCTGCGGCCCATCGTCATGACCAACCTGGCGGGGCTGCTGGGCGCCCTGCCCCTGGTGCTGGGCATGGGAGAAGGTTCGGAACTGCGCCGCCCGCTAGGCATCGCCATCGTCGGCGGCCTGCTGATCAGCCAGTTCCTGACGCTGTACACCACGCCCATCGTGTATCTGGCGCTGGAGCGGCTGCGGCTGAAATGGAAGGCTGGCCGGCTGCGTCCTGGCCCCGAGGCCTGAAGCACGGGCCAGCCTGCGGGTTCAGTCCGGGAGTATTCCCGCCGCCTTGATGACCTGCGCCCACTTGCGCTGCTCGGCCAACTGGAATTCCGCCAGTTCGCCCGGCGTGCCGCCCGCCGGAATCGCGCCCAGTTCGGCCAGCCGCTGCTTCACCGCCGCGTCGCCCAAGGCCTGGTTGATGGCCAGCGACAACTTTTGCTGCACCACCTGCGGCGTGCCTGCGGGCGCATACATCGCGAACCAGGACGAGGCTTCGAAATCCGGCGCGCCCAAGGCTTCGGCCATGGTCGGCACCTGCGGATAGTCCGGCAGCCGCTGCGCTGTCGTGACGGCCAGCATGCGCAGTTTTCCGGCCTTCACGAAGGGCGTGCTGGTCAGCAGCGTATCGAACATGACCTGGACCTGGCCGGCCACCAGATCGGTCACGGCGGGACTGGAGCCTTTGTACGGGATGTGGGTCATGGAGGTGCCAGTCTTGTACTTGAAGTATTCCGGCACCAGATGGGAAGAACCGCCATTCCCTGCCGAGCCGTAGTTCACGCGGTCTGGGTGGGATTTCAGATAGTCCACCAGCTCGCCCACGGTCTGCACCGGCATCTGCTGCGGATTGACCACGACCGCGATAGGCACGGTGAGGACCAGCGCCAGGGGCGTGAAGTCCTTGTTCGCGTCATAGGGAATATCGGGATAGAGGCCAGGATTGATCGCCATGGTGCCGATGCTGGCCATCATCAGCGTGTACCCGTCCGGCTTGCTGCGCGCGGCGTCGCTGGCGCCGATGAAGCCGTGCGCGCCGGCCTTGTTCTCGATGACGACAGGCGTGTCCAGACGGTCGGCGAGCGCCTTGCCGACCACGCGCGCGGCGATGTCGGTCGGTCCGCCGGCGGGGAACGGAACGACCAGCCGGATGGGGCGTTCTGGCCATTGCGCCCCGGTATTGCCCACGGCGGGCTGCGCCACGACAGCGCAGGCGAGCGCGGCGGCTACTAAAAGATGCTTCATTGATTTGTCTCCTGGCATGTTCTACGGGGCGCGTCAGGCGGCGGTCTGGATGCCGGCTTCGCGTATCAGGCGCGCCCACTTCTTCTGTTCTTCCTGGATGTAGCGCTGTGCGGTCTCCGGCGAGCCGCCCATGGCCGTGCTGCCTTCGGCGGTGAACATGGCCACGGTGGCCGGATCGGCCAGCACCTGCTCCACGACCGCATTGACGGCCTTGACGACCTCGGGCGGCGTGCCGGCCGGCGCGACCAGCGCCTTCCAGTCCAGCGCCTCGAATCCCTCGTAGCCGGATTCGGCCACGGTGGGCACATCGGGCAGGATCGCCAGCCGCGCGCGGGAGCTGACGGCCAACGACCGCAGCACCTTGCCCTTGAGCATTTCCTGGGCAGCCTGCGGCGTGGCGAACATGTAGTCGGTACTGCCGCCCAACAGATCGTTGAGCGCCGGCGCCGCACCGCGGTATGGCACGTTCAACACCTGGAACTTGCCCTGATAGGCAAGCAGTTCGCCTGCCAGATGGCCCACCGTGCCGGAACCCGCCAGGGCCTGCTTGATGGCGCCTGGCTCGGCGCGCGCGTCCTTGATCAGGTCGGCCAGGGTCTGCCAGCGCGCGTTGGCCTTGACCACCAGCACCACCGGCAGCGAAGCGATCAGGGAGACTGCCGCGAAGTCCTTTTCCGCGTCGAAGGGAATCTGCGGCATCAGGGCGGGATTGATGGCCAGGTTGGCCGTCTGGCCCAGGCCCAGCATGTAGCCGTCCGGTTTGGCCTTGGCCACGAAGTCCATGCCGATGTTGCCGCCCGCGCCGGGACGGTTTTCCACCACCACCGACCAGCCGGCCATCGCCGTGACCTTGGCCGCGATGGCGCGCGCCACCGAGTCCGTGCCGCCGCCCGGGGTGTAGGGAACGATAAGGCGCACGGGCCGGCCGTTCGGATAGCCGCCCGCGCTCTGTGCGCGCAGCGGCAAGGCGGCGGCGCAAAGCGCGGCGCCCAGGAAGGCGCGGCGGGATAGCGTGATCATGGTTAGTCTCCTTGTGTGATTTGCCTTGCTTTCAAGGCCGCGATTTCATCGTCGCGATAGCCGACGCCGCGCAGCAGCGCGTCGGTGTGTTCGCCCACCGCAGGCGGCTGCAGGCGTATTCCGGGCTGGGCGCCGCCCAGCGTGAAAGGCGCCAGCGGCACCCGCGATTCCCGGCCGTCTTCCAGCGCGATGGGCGCCAGGCCGCCGGTGGCTGCCAGGTGGGGATCCTCGAACAGCTGCTCGGGCCGCGTGATCGGCGCGAAGGGCAGGCCCTCGCGCTCGAACACTTCCGCCAGCTCCGCCGCGCTGCGCTCCGCCAGATGCGAGCGCAACTGCGGCATCAACCAATCGCGTGCCTGCACGCGATCGTTGTTGCTGGCCAGGCGGGGATCGGCCAGCAGCTCGGCCAGCCCGAAGGCGCGGCAGAAGATGCCCCATTGCTTGTCGCTGACCACGGCCAGGAAGATCTGTTCGCCGCCCTTGACGGTGAATACGTCGTAGATGGCCCAGGCCGAGATACGGCTGGGCATGGGCGCGGCGGCCCGGCCGGTGACGGCGTACTGCATCATGTGCTGGCCCACCAGAAAGACGTTGTTCTCGAACAGCGAGGCCTGCACTTCCGTGCCTACGCCCGTCTGTTCGCGCTGCGCCAGCGCCGCCATGGCGCCAATCGCGCCGAACATGCCGCCCATGATGTCGTTGACGCTGGCGCCCGCGCGCAGCGGATCGCCGGGGCGCCCCGTCATGTAGGCCAGGCCGCCCATCATCTGCACGACTTCGTCCAGCGCCGTCCGGTGTTCGTAAGGACCGGGCAGGAAGCCCTTGTGGCTGACGTAGATGAGGCGGGGATTGCGCTGCTTGAGCGTGGCGTAGTCCAGGCCCAGCTTCTCCATGACGCCGGCCTTGAAGTTTTCGCTGACGATGTCGGCCGAATCGATCAGACGCAACGCGGCTTCGATTCCCTCGGGCTGCTTCAGGTCCAGGGCGATGCTCTTCTTGTTGCGGTTGAACATGGGGAAAAAGCCCGCGCCCGACCCGAGCAAGCGGCGCGTGCTGTCGCCGCCCACCGGTTCGACCTTGATGACTTCGGCCCCCAGGTCCGCCAGCAGCATGCCGCAGGTGGGACCCATGACCATGTGGGTGAATTCGACGACGCGGATGTGTTCGTACGGAAGGCGCGGATGGGCGTGGCTGGACATGGGCGTGGATCTTCTGCAAATTGCGGCGGTCCCGGCAAAGGCCGGCGTGGCCGCATGTTTCTGGTGTGTAGGGCCGCAGGGGTATGGGCGATCAAGCCCGCCGGACGAATCCTTTGGGCAAGCCGGCGTCGGGGGTCATGCCGTACAGCGGCTCGCCGGGCAGGCCGGCGGCCAGCGGCGCGCGCGCGGCGACGATTCCATCCAGGTCGATGCCGGTGCGTACACCCATCGCCTCGAACATGAAGACCAGGTCCTCCGTCACGACGTTGCCGGACGCGCCCGGCGCATACGGGCATCCGCCCAGCCCGCCCAGGGAACTGTCGAAGGTGCGCACGCCCTCCTCCCAGGCCGCCAGGCAATTGGCCAGGCCCAGGCCGCGCGTGTTGTGCATGTGGGCCGCGCCCGCCTTGTCCCCGAGTTCGGCGCGCAGGCGGCGGAACAGCCGGCGCACTTGCGCGGGGTTGGCGTAACCCACGGTGTCCGACAGCCCCGACTCATCGGCGCCCGCCGCCACGCACAGCGCGGCCAGGCGGATGACATCGTCTTCCGGCACGCTGCCCTGCAAGGTGCAGCCGAAGGCCGTCGAGATGCCGGCCTCCAGCTTGACCGCGGGAGCCAGCTCGTCCCGCAGCCGTGCGATGGCACGCACTTCCTCCACCATGTCCTCGGGTGTCTTGCGCACGTTGGCCAACGAATGTTCGCGGCTGGCCGAGACCGGCATGGTCAGCTTGTGGACGCCGGCCCGCAGCGCCGCCTCGGCGCCGCGCGCATTGGGGACCAGGGCCATGACCGTGATGCCGGCATGCCCCGCCGCGTGGCGCACCACTTCAGCGGCATCGGCCATCTGCGGCAGCAGGCGCGCCGGCACGAAGGAAGCGACTTCGATCTCGCGCACGCCGGCCTCCACCAAGGCGTCGATCCAGCGCAATTTATCGGCCGTGGCCATCGTCGCCTTGACGGACTGCAAGCCATCGCGCGGGCCGACCTCGCTGATCAGGACGTCGGGTGTGTGAGCGTTGGATTGAGCCATGGTGTGATTTTCCAATAATTCTATCTAATAGAATGTTATTCTTCAAGATAGAATTATTGAGCGCGCAGCTTCGCACTGTCAAGCGCCTCGCGCCCAGGGAAAACCACGAATCCAGCCCCAGACGCCGCCTACAATGCGCATGATTCGTTCTAAAGGATGGAATATGGCCCCACCCATGATTCGACCCGCCGGAGATCGGGATGCCGCGTAAAGCCGCCACGGAATCGCTAGCCGACGCTGACGCCGCTCAAGGCGGCGTCGCAGCGGTGGATCGCGCGTTGAGCTTGATGTCGGTGTTCACGCCGCGCGACAAAGCCTTGTCCCTGGGCGAGCTGTCCGAGCGCACGCGCCTGTACAAGAGCACTGTCCTGCGGCTGCTGGCATCGCTGGAGCACGCCGGCTGGATCCAGCGCCTGGACGACGGCCGCTATGCGCTGGGCGGGGAAGTCGCGCGCCTGCACGGCATCTACGCCTCCTCGTTTTCGCTGGAACACGTCGTCCTGCCGGTGCTGCGCGACCTGGTCGCGGCCACCGGCGAAAGCGCGGCCTACCACGTGCGCCAGGGAGATGCGCGCCTGTGCCTGTACCGCGTGGATTCGCCCCACCCCGTGCGCGACCACATCCGCGCGGGCGATCTGCTGCCGCTGGATCGCGGCAGCGGCGGACGCGTACTGACGGCCTACGACCCGGTGTTGGGCCACGCGCCCGGGCCCGAGCAGGAGCTGTACGCCCGCATCCGCGCCGACGGCTATTTCGCCGCCATGGGCGACCGCCTGGCGGAAGTGGCGGGCATATCCGCGCCCGTCTTTCTGCTCGATGGCGAGATCGCCGCCGCGGTGACGCTGACCGCGCCCATCCATCGTTATGTCGCCGCCCATCTGGCGGCGGTGCAGGAGGCCGCGCGGCGCCTGACGGGGAAAGTCGGTTAGCGGACCCGGGCACGGCGGGCGCTGCTGCGGCCAGGCAATACAAAAGAACCCGTGCTTGCGTGCGATGGACAAGGCCGAAGCGGATAGACAATGCATTTCCGGCCACCGCCGGAGCCCCCCCTGAGGTGGGGTATTTGAGTCGCCGGCGTCCGGACTGCGGGATTCCGATGCTCGCCCCGGTAGGGCTGCGCTTCGGATCCCTCCGCCCGGCCCCCGGCTCACGGCATCTGCCCATGAACGGGCTCCAAACCCAACGCATTAGGCGACTGCCAGCCGAGGACCCCGGAGCCATCCGAAGCGCAGCCCCAGCGGGGCGAGCATCGGAATGGCGCAGGGCAGCCTCGGCGGCTAAAGAACCCTGACGTCCGCAAGCTCGAAGCCCTGCCGCCCCGCGCTTCGGTGTTGTGAAGCTGGGTTCTTGAGTCGCCGGCGTCCGGACTGCGGGATTCCGATGCTCGCCCCGGTGGGGCTGCGCTTCGGATCCCTCCGCCCGGCCACCGGCTCACAGCATCTACCCATGAACGGGGTTCAAAACCAACTCATGAGGCCGCTGCCAGCCGAGGACCCCGGAGCCATCCGAAGCGCAGCCCCACCGGGGCGAGCATCGGAATGGCGCAGGGCAGCCTCGGCGGCTAAAGAACCCTGACATCCGCAAGCTCGAAGCCCTGCCGCTTCACCCCCCCGAAAGCGCTTGCCCTACAAGGGTTATCAGGGCTTTCGATAGGATTTATTGCGAATTGTGACGCTATAATTCCCGGCTGCTTGCATGGGGACGTTCCCCAGAAAGGAGCTTCCAGCATGGTAATGATGTTGCCTTTCCTGACTGG
This sequence comes from Achromobacter sp., assembly GCF_036567245.1. GTDB lineage: Bacteria > Pseudomonadota > Gammaproteobacteria > Burkholderiales > Burkholderiaceae_B > Achromobacter. The sequence continues at coordinate 14,490 of NZ_DATCUY010000670.1, forward strand.
CCTGATCGCGGCGTGGTTCGGCATGCTGGGCAGGCGCCGCCCCTGCGTGACCTTCTGGTTGCTGACGCTGGCGCTGTTTGCCGCCTGGTGCCAGTACCACATGACCAGCCCGCTGGCCTTGTCGTTCTGAGGGCGGGGCGATGATCTTCTCTCGCAATCCCGCGCGCGGCTCGCGCATTCTGAACGGCTTGGCGCTGCTGGGCATTACCGGCGCCCTGGGCATGGCCTTCTTCTGGCAGATCGCCTATGACGAACTGCCTTGCCCGCTGTGCTTGCTGCAGCGCGTGGCGCTGATGCTGGCCGGCATGGGCTTTCTGTTGAACATGCGCCTGGGCCCGTCGCCGCTGCACTACGCGATGAGCATTGCGGGCGCGCTGGGCGGCATGCTGGCCTCGGGCCGGCAGGTGCTGCTGCACATTGCTCCAGGCGATCCAGGCTACGGTTCGCCGCTGCTGGGTCTGCACTTCTACACCTGGGCGTTCATCGCCTTCATCGCCATCATCGTGTTTTGCACGGTGATGCTGGCGGTCGACCGCAAGTGGGGCGACAACATGCTGCGCAAGCCGGTATCGGTGCTGGGCGTGCTGGTCATGGCCCTGTTTTTTCTGATGGCGCTGGCCAACGTCGGCGGCACCACGCTGGAGTGCGGTTTCGGGCCTTGCCCGGACAATCCCACCAGCTACCAGTGGCTGAATTCCCCCTCTGCCACATAGCCCGACGCCGGCGCCGGGTAAAATACCGGGTTTCGCGGCATTCGTCCGCGGTCCTTTGACTCTCCGCGGCCCTGCGCCGCGGTCTTCTACGACACCGGTTATGACAGCCAAGACTTCCGCAGCGGCAGAGGCCACCCCCGTGGTGGGCGTGATTATGGGTTCTTCCAGCGATTGGGAGGTCATGAAGCACGCGGTCACCATGTTGGAGGACTTCGGCGTGGCCTGCGAGGCGCGCGTGATTTCCGCGCACCGCATGCCGCAGGACATGGCCGAGTACGGCGCGGCGGCGCATGTCCGCGGCCTGCGCGGCATCATCGCCGGCGCGG
>NZ_DATCUY010000671.1:0-8281 GCF_036567245.1 Achromobacter sp.
AGCATGATGGCGCGGAGCGCGGCACGCTGACGCTGAACGCGCCGCGCACTGGCGTCACCAGCGGCGATATGCTGATCGACGCAGGCGGCGCGCTGGACATCCAGGGCGCGCGCGCCATCGTCGTGAATGCCATGCGGCGCGAAACCGCGCTGCCGCAGGACAACGACGCGGCAGGCGGCAAGCCCTACAGCTACATCGACCAGGCCTATCTGGACGCCCGCCACGGGGAGAGCGCCACGTTCATGCTCAACGCGCTGGGCAATTCCCATTTGCTCGGCGTCAAGCTGGCAGGCCTGAACAATGCCCGCTACCGCGATGCGCTGCATCTGCGGCCCGGATTGGAAGTGGCGGTGGAGGGCGACTTGGTGGTGCGCGGCGACCTGGATCTGTCGCGCTACCGCTATGACAGCCTGAATCCGGCAAGCGTCCGGACCGGCGTCTACGGATCGGGCGAATCCGGCTTCCTAACCTTGCGGGCGGGTGGCGACCTGAACATCTACGGCAGCATCAACGACGGCTTCGCGCCGCCGCCGGCCACGCCGGACGATGGCGGCTGGGTGCTCAAGTCCGGCCCCTTGGGTTTTGGAGCGGACGTGGTACTGCCGTCGGGCGGCGTGGAACTGGCAGACGGCTCGCTGTTCCCGGCCAAGCGGGCGCTGAATTACGACCTGCCGATCAAGAACTTCACCGTGGCCGCTGGGGTCCAGGTGCCGGTCGAGGTCACGCTGAACGCGCCGCTGACGGTGCCGGCCAATACGGTGCTGGGCGGCCCGGTGTTGGCGGCCGATGGCACCGTGCTGCTGGCGGCGGGGACACTGCTGGCCGATGCGGTGACGGTGCCGGCGGGTGCGCGCCTGGGTGCGGGCTTCGTGGCGCCGGCGCCCGCGTCCTTGCTCGCCATGGTGTGGCCGGCAGGCGTGCCGCTGGTGGCCAATGCCACGCTGAATGGCCCACTGACGTTGAAGGTGGGCGCGTTGCTGCCGTCAACAATGACCGTCAAGCTGCCGGGCAACCCCATGGCGATGCCGGTGCGTCCGGGGGGGCCGGGACTGAACACCGGCAACAACTGGGCGGTGGCGTCCATGTTGCCGGCCGGGTCGGAGTCCTGGTCGCTGCGCGTGGTGGCGGGCGCGGATACGCAAGCCGCCGACAGCCGGCTGCTACGCCCGCGCGACGAGTCGGGCAACCTGGTGTTGGCGGACACCCACTACACCGTGTTCGACAAGCACGAGATCACGCTCATTCCGGGTACCCCGGATCAATATGCCGGCCTCTGGTATTGCGACGAGGCTTGCGTGCAGAGTTTTGGCAATCGGGATCCGCGCATCAAGCTCGGCGAGCCGGTTCCAGCGGAGTACGAAAGCTATTGCGGACCGGGCGTATGCCAGAGGGTGCGTTATGTCTGGACGCAGTACGGCAAGGACGTCTGGGATTGGCAATTGGGCTTCGAAGTCGTGGTCGGCACGCCGATCACGGAAGATTGGGCCGACTTCATCTGCGAGGACAACATCTTGTCTTGCACGGGCCTGGGTGCGGTGACACCTGGCACCCCTCCGCAAGAGGTGGTTGGCCGTTTGCTGGACAAGCAGCTCGCCAGTCCGGCCCTGAGCGTGCTGCGCACCGGCACCGGCGACCTGGAGGTGTTGGCGGGCGGCGACGTGCGCATGAAATCGCCGTTCGGCGTGTACACGGCCGGGACCCAGGCGGCCGATGTGGCGCCCGCCTTTCAGCGGCCTCGCAACACGTTCGAGTCGGAAAATACCGTGCTGGGCAAGGACGCGACCGGTTATGAACCGCTGGTGGCGGGCGCCTCCAGCGCCTATCGCGCCTGGTATCCGCAAGCGGGCGGCAATCTGCTGGTGCGTGCCGGCGGCGATTTGACCGGCGACATCTGGAGCCAGGGCAGCTACATCGACGACGGCCATCGGTTCTCGCAGCGGCCCAATGCGGATCCAGCCAACTGGTTGTGGCGGCAGGCCGACGCATCCGGCTCCGCGTGGTGGATCAACTTCGGCACGTATGTCCGCGGGAACGATGCGCCTTATCTGGTCGGATTCACGGGTTTCGGCACCTTGGGCGGCGGCGACTTGCGGGTGGACGTCGGGGGAGATGCCGGCACCTTGATGCGCCTGGGCGGAGAGACGAGAGAGTGGAACAACGTCATGAATCCCCGCAGTCAGGGCCTGGTGCTGGCCGTGGGCGCCACCGGCCGCGTGGATGCCGCGGGCACCTTGCGGCAGACCGGCGGCGGCGACATGGACGTGCGCGTGGGCGGAGGGCTGAATCCGAACCATACCGCCCACATGGGCCTGAACGGCGACCAGTACGAGGCGTCGCACATGGCGCTGAACGGCATGGCGGCCAATTTGCGCGGCCGGGCCAATATCAACGCAGGCGTGCAGGGCACTATCCAGCGGCAGTTCGGTCCTTACTCGATCCGTCAGGACAACCAGGATAGCCGCGCCTATGATCCGTTCACGTCCACGCAGGCAATGGCCGGGGGCGGGCTGGTGTTGATGCCGGGCGATTCCGTCTTCAACCTGCAGGCGCGAGGCGATCTCGTCCTGGGCGCGGTGCGTGACGCCGGCCGGCTGACGCCGGTGGATGCCTTCAACGACCAGACGCCCGGGTGGTTCAGCCTGTGGACGCCGTCCACCGCGATTCATCTGTATTCGGCCGGCGGCAACCTTACGCCCGGCACCCAGCTTGCGGACCGGAGCGGTACCGGCGCGATCACGCCGACGGTGGGGCTCACCGGCACCAGCTTCTTCTACCCGTCCGTCCTGACCGCCATTGCGCCTTCCGGCAGCATCTACATGGGGTTGTCCGCGGCGCGCGGGATCAATACGGCGCGCAGCCATTCCATCGTGTTGGCGCCTTCGGCCAACAGCACGCTGGAACTGCTGGCTGGCGCCTCCATCTACGCCGGTGGCTATGCCATCAATCGTTCCGGGGCGGACCGGTCGACGCTGGCCACGCCGTTCGCGCCCGGCCTGCCAGATGTCAAGGAAGCCGGCACCTACGGGCTGGGTAACGACCTGTTCGCGCATGGCGGCAATACCGTCACGGCGATCCAGGCGATGGCGCCGGCGCAGTTCTATGCCAATACCGGCGATATCGTCGGGCTGCGCGTGGGTGAAATCGTCACCTTCGGGCCCGGTCGCATGGGCGGCGTCAAGTGGTATGCGAACGCAGGGCCGGTGCATATGGAGGCTGGGCGCGACATTGTCAGCAGCGGCATTCCGCTGGGCACGCAGCAACTCGTCGACGGCTTGTACAGCACCGACACGTCGGCCACCACCTCTGGAAATATCTTCACGCACGGCGCGGCGACCGATATCTCCGTGGTCCGCGCCGGCCGGGACATCATCCATGGCAACTTCAGCGTCGCCGGCCCCGGTGTGCTGGAAGTCAGCGCCGGCCGAAACTTCCGCGCCGAAGACGTGGGCAATCTGGCCAGCCTGGGGCCCGTGGTGGCAGGCGACAGCCGGCCGGGCGCGTCCATCGCGTTGTTGGCGGGCGCGGGTGCCAAGGGGGCGGACTACGCCGGCCTGCTGGCCTACTACCTGAACGCGTCCAAGGTGGCGGATCCTGGCCTGCCGCTGACGGACCAGGGCAAGCCGTTCAGGCACTACGAGGCCGAACTGCTGCTGTGGCTGACGCAGCGCTACGGCTTCGCGGGTGACGCCCAGGAGGCGCGTGCCTACTTCGGCGCCCTGGCGCCCGAACAGCAACGCGTCTTTGCGCGTCAGGTCTATTTTGCCGAGTTGCGCGATGGGGGCCGCGAATACAACGACAGGGCCAGTCCGCGCGAAGGCAGCTACCTGCGCGGCCGCCAGGCCATTGCGGCGTTGTTCCCGGTGGCGGGCGCGGATGGCTTGCCCAATGTCTATCGCGGCGACGTCACCGTATATGGCGGCGCGGGGCTGCACACGAATTTCGGCGGCGATATCCAGGTGCTGACGCCCGGAGGGCAGCAGGTCTATGGCGTGGAGGGCGCGGCGCCGCCGGCCACGGCCGGGGTGATTACCCAGGGAGCGGGCGATATCTCCCTGTACGCGCAGAACAGCATCTTGCTGGGGCAAAGCCGCATCATGACCACGTTCGGCGGCGGCATTCTGGCCTGGTCGGCCGCTGGCGACATCAACGCCGGGCGGGGATCGAAGACCACGGTGGTGTACACGCCGCCCAAGCGCGCGTACGACGCGCTCGGCAATATCACGCTGTCGCCCAGCGTGCCCAGTGCCGGAGCGGGCATCGCTACTCTGGCGCCGCTTCCGGAGGTACCGGCGGGCGACGTGGACCTCTACGCCCCGCTCGGCACCATCGACGCGGGAGAAGCGGGCATCCGGGTGTCGGGCAATGTCAACATCGCGGCTTTGCAGGTGGTTAATGCGGCCAACATCCAGGTCAAGGGAGACAGTGCGGGCGTACCGGTGACTGCTTCCGTCAATACCGGAGCACTCACGTCCGCCAGTGCCACCGCGGCCTCGGCCGTGAGCACGGCGCAGGAGTCCGCGCAACGCAGCCAGAACCAGGCGCGCCAAAACCAGCCGTCCATCATCAACGTGCAGATCCTGGGCTTCGGCGCGGAGCCGGTGTCCGGCGCCGTCACGACGCCGCAAAAGGACAGCCCAGCCGGCAACGCCTCGGCGTATCGGCCGGACAACATGGTGCAGGTCGTCGGCAACGGCGCCTTGAGCGCGGCGCAGTTGGACACCTTGACCAGTGATGAAAGGACGGCTTTCGGACTGTAGCCAGCGCTCATTGAATATAGGGTTTCAGACTACCTTCTCGCGCCGGGATTTGTAGTCTGACACCCTATTTCGGTCCGGGTGGCGCCACGGCTCCGAGTTGAATGATCCCGCCAGCCAATACGGTTGATGCCAGCAATCAGCGCACCGCGAACCAGTCGCCGTACAGGCTCCCGTTCATGCCGCAGAAGGGCGGGCCGAAGCCGTCGTCTTTGACACCGGCAGGCGGAATTTCGCGGACCACCAGCACGGCGCCGCGGCGCGTCAGCGCGAGAACCCAGGGCGCGCCGTCTTGGTAGGTGACTTGCAGGCTGTCACCGGAGGCGATCGCCTTGCCGCTCAGATCGCAGACCCAGCGGCCACTATAGGGCTGGGCCGAGTTGGCCGACACCAACAACTGGCCATCGGCGGCCTGCGTGATCTCGATTTCACCTTCGACGTTTTTCCACTTGCCGACAAAGCCCGCAGCCGGCTGCGGATTGATCGACTTCAGAAAATTCAGGCGGTAACGCATGTTGGTGCCGATCTCCTTGACCGGCGTGCTTCCCGTGTAGGGGTCGGCATAGACATTGTCGCGCACGCTCAGGAAATAGCGTTGATCTGCAGTCAGCGATTTGGCCGCCTCGGCATCGAGCTTGCCACGCACCGCCTTGTACTGCTGCGCGATGGCCATGTCCTGGTCGGCCAGCGCCGGGTGGGCGCAAATGGCTTTTTCTACTGGAGTCGTGGCTTTGGCGCAGTTGAAAGAGGGGGCGGCGGCGGCGGCACTGCCTGCCGTAGCCAACGATGCTGCAAGGACCAGATGACGGATCATCACGTGTAGCTCTCCAGAGGTGTATGCGTTCGGCTTGCCCGCGGGCACCGAGATGACGGCGCAGTGTACCGGCACGGGCTGTTCTTCGGAGCCTCGCAATGGCATTGCCGTTTCTGGGGGGCGTCCACCGAAACGTTGTGAGGGATGCTGACATCCGAAAGTCAATCAAAAAAATGTAGGTCATTGATTTTTATTGGGTTGTTCTGGAAATTCGAATGGATTTCAGCAGCGGAGGTACGTGTTCTTGGCCCATTGTGCTTTTTCTAAATATATAATTCATCTGATAAGCATTCGCATTTAAATATCGGAATGATGAATCGTGGCCAAGAAAACTCAGTTGACAATCGCGCTGTGCGCCCAATGCTTCAGCCCGGCCGTTGCGCTGTCCTTGATGCTTCCCGCTGGCGCCAGCGCCCAGACCGCGGCGCAAACCACGACGCTGCAGCCCGTTACGGTGACCGCGGGTTCGGTGTCGGAAGAGGACTTGCCAGCACCTTATGCCGGAGGGCAGGTGGCGCAGGGCGCACGTTTGGGCTTGATGGGCAACCAGGACGTGATGGATACGCCCTTCAACGTCACCAGCTACACGTCCGAGCTCATCCAGAACCAGCAGGCGCGCACGCTTGCCGACGTCATGGCGAACGACCCCTCGGTGCGGTTCACGACGTCGAGCGGACATGCCTATGAGAACTTTCGGATCCGGGGCTTCGACGTCAACCAGAACGACGTGGCGATCAACGGCATGTATGGCTTGGCGCCCATGGGCCGCACGCCGCTGGAATTCGTCGAGCGGGTGGAGGTGTTGAAAGGCCCGAACGCCTTGTTCAGCGGCATGGCGCCCAGCGGCGCAGTGGGCGGCACGATCAATCTGGTGCCCAAGCGCGCGGAAGACAGGCCCAATGCCACCTTCGGCGTGAACTGGCAGGCCGACGGCCAACTGGGCACGACCATCGATGCTGGCCGTCGCTTCGGCTCGGCCAATGAATGGGGCGCGCGCGTCAACGGTTCTTTCAGCGACGGCGCCACCACGCTGGACGGCCAATCCAGAAAGCGCGAGTTCCTGTCCGCAGGCCTGGACTATCGCAGCAGCGCCTTGAGCGCGTCGATAGATGCTTACCATAGCCAAGAGTCATTCTCGGGCGGCACGCCCGCCATGTTCTGGTTCGGCGGCTCCGTCGTGCCCGACGCGCCCGATCCCCGCATCAACCAGTTCAGCACCGGCTATGGCAGCATTCAGAGCAACGCCGTCATGGCGCGCGCCGAGTACCGCTTCAATGACAGCGTGTCGGCATTCGCCGGCGTGGGCAGGCGCGACAGCCATCAATCGGGCCTGATCAACGGCACCCATGCGCGACAGATCGACGCCAACGGGAATTTCACGGGTTCGATCATCGGGCAGCGCGCCTACACGGACGCCACCTCTGCCGATGCCGGCCTGCGTTCGCGTTTCAACACGGGCAGCGTGCGACACGAGCTGGTGCTCCAGGCCTCCTTGCTGAAGCTGGAAGACGGGTCGGCCACCGGTACGGCATCGACCTTCAAGTCCAATATCTATGACCCGGTCACGCCGGTCATGCCGGCGGTGCCGGGCAGCGCGCCCAAGACCTCGGAGAACACGCTGTCCAGCCTGGCGCTGGTGGACACCATGTCCTTCTTCGACGACAAGCTGCTCCTGACCGGCGGTCTGCGCAACCAGCGCGTGAAGACCACGAATTTCGACAAGACGGGCAAGACGACGGCGCGCTATGACGAGGATGCCGTGACGCCCGCCGTCGCCATTGTCGTCAAGCCCTGGGGACCAGACGTTTCGCTGTACGCCAACTACGTGCAGGGCCTGAGCAAGGGCGATAGCGTCACGGACACTACGGCCAGCAACTATGGCCAGGTGTTCGCACCCTACAAGACCAAGCAGCAGGAGCTGGGCGTCAAGTGGAACGCCGGCACCTTTACCAACACCCTGGCGTTCTTCCAGATCGACAAACCCATGCTGGTAACGGAAGGCTCTACGTCCAAGCCGACGTATGTGGACGGCGGCGAGAAGCGCGTCCGCGGCGTGGAATGGAATACCTTCGGCGAGCTGGCTCCTGGCGTGCGCGTGCTGGGCGGCGTCACTTACACGCAAGGCACGCAGGTCAAGACCTCCTATGGCCGCTACGACGGCAACACCGCGGTGGGCGCGCCGCGGTGGCAGGCCAATACCGGACTGGAATGGGACACGCCGTGGGTGCCCGGCCTGACGCTGAGCGGGCGCGTGCAGGCGACGTCCACTCAATACGCCGACGCGGCCAACAAGCTGCAGATTCCGGGCTGGGGCCAATTGGACCTGGGCGCCCGCTACGCCACGCAGATCAACGGCCGGGACGTGGTACTGCGCCTGAACGTCAATAACGTGTTCGACAAGCACTATTACGCCGGCAGTTTCAGCGACACGACGCCTATCGTGACGTTGGGTCCGGCGCGCACCGTTACCGCCTCCGCCAGCATCAGCTTCTGAACGCCGGTTGCCCTGTTCCGGACAGCCGATCCGGAACAGGATTCGGCGCTCAGGTATCGGACCTTTCATCCTGGGATGACCATGGAAGTCCTAACACTCCTCAGCCTCGCGAGCCTGTTTCTGGGCTGCTTCTGCATCTATCGCGCTTCGCCTAACCAGCGTTGGGGCGCCGCGCGCTGGCCGGCCCTGCCCGCGCGCGCCGTGGGCGTCCTGCTGCTG
>NZ_DATCUY010000672.1:0-6910 GCF_036567245.1 Achromobacter sp.
CCGGTCAGCATCATGTCCAGCGCGGCGGGCGCCCCGATCAGCCGCGGCAGGCGCAGCATGCCGCCCCAGCCGGGGAAGATGCCCAGCATCACTTCGGGCAGCGCGAGCGAGGTGCCGGGCTGGTCCGCCACCAGCCGGTAGCGGCAGGCCAGCGCCAGCTCCAGGCCACCGCCCAGGCAGTGGCCCTGGATCAGCGCCAGCGTGGGATAGCGCACCGCGGCCAGGCGGTTGAAGAGATTCCAGCCGCGCGCGACCAGCGCGCGCGCCTGCTCGGGCGTGTCCAGGCTGGCGAATTCGTTGACGTCGGCGCCCACGACGAAGCCCGTGGCCTTGCCGGACCGGATGACCAGGCCCGCGGGCGGGGCTGCGTCCAGCGCATCCAGCACCACTGCCAGTTCGCTCATGGTGTCGGCGGACAAGGCGTTGACCGCGCTGCCGGCGCGGTCGAAGGTCAGCCACGCCAAGCCGTCGGCATCGCGCTCCAGGCGCCAATGGGATAGCGTATCCAGTGTCGTCATGGGCGGTCCTCGTCCAGGGTTTCGACCAGCATCGCGCCGCCTTGGCCGCCGCCGATGCAGATGGCCGCCATGCCGCGCCTGGCGCCGCGGCGCTTCAGGGCCGCGAGCAGGTGCAGCACGATGCGGGCGCCGGAAGCGCCCACGGGATGTCCGATGGCGATTGCGCCGCCATCGACGTTGAGCCGGGACGGATCGAGGTCACCCCAGGCCGGCGTGCCGAAATGCTCCTGGCAATAGGCATCGTCGCGCCAGGCCGCCAGGCAGCCTAACACCTGGGCGGCGAAGGCCTCGTTGATTTCCCACAAGTCCAGGTCATTGAGGCCCAGGCCGTGGCGTTGCATGATGGGCGTGGCCGCATGCACCGGGCCCAGGCCCATCTGCGCGGGATCCAGGCCGGCCCACTGGCTGTCGACGATGCGGCCCAGCGGCCGCAGATTCCATTTGCGCACCGCTTCTTCGGAAGCCAGCGTCAGCATGGCGGCGCCGTCGGTCACTTGCGAGCTGTTGCCCGCGGTGATGTTGCCCCAGGGCTTATCGAAGACGGGTTTGAGCTTGGCGAGCTTCTGGGGCGTGGAGTCGTCGCGCACGCCGTCGTCGTCGGGATACAGCTTGCCTTGCGTGTCGATCAGCGGCGAGATCTCGCCCAGGGCGCCAGCCGCGCGGGCCGCCAGCGCGCGCGCATGGCTTTGGGCCGCGTAGGCGTCCATTGCCGCGCGGTCGATGCCGAAGCGGGTCGCGATGTTTTCGGCGGTCTGTCCCATGGACAGGCCGACCACCGGGTCCGTCAGGCCCTTGAGCAGGCCGATGACGGGCACGAGGTTGCGCAGCCGGAAACGGCCCAGCGCCGCGAGCTTGGCGCCCATGCCGCGGGCGGCATACCAGCTCGCCAGCCAGCGCACCATCTCGTCCGAATACAGCACCGGCGCGCGCGACAGGGCGTCGGTGCCGCCGGCCAGCACCAGTTCCGAACGGCCGGACTGGATGTTGGCGATGGCGGAATCCAGCGCCTGCATGCCGGATGCGCAATTGCGCATGACGGTCCAGCCCGGCACCTTGTTGCCGCAGCCCAGGCGCAGCGCGATCACGCGGCCGATGTTCACTTCGTCGGGCGAAGGAGCGGCGCAGCCGACGATGACCTCGTCCAGGTCCGTGGGCGCATGGGGCTGGCGCAGCAGCAGGGCGCGTCCCGCCTGCACGGCGAGATCGCCGGCGGCGAAGGGGCCCGGGCCGGTGCGCGCCTTCAGGAAGGGCGTGCGGACGCCGTCGACGACGTAAACCGGTTTGAATGCCATCCGATTCCTCCTTCAGGCGACCCTGCGTTCGGCTGCGGGGCTGCCCTGGTCCGCAGCGTGCAAGTCAAAGGGGAAATCATCCACTTTCACTACCGCATCGCGCAAGCGGTTGCGGCGTTTCACCACTGCAAATTCTTCCGGGGTGATGCCGCCGATGGCGAAGGCGGCGTCGGCGATGTCGCGCACATTGGCCTGCGGATTGCCGTCAAGCGCGCCGCGCTTTTCAAGCTCGCGGATCTTGGCTTCGATGGGTTCGGCGTCGAGCGTCGCGGCCAGCGCCAGTTCGATGGCGCCGACGGGTTCGGCTTCGGTCGCGGGCAGGTGGCAGCCCGCGGTCAGGCGGTCGCGCGTTGCGCTCGGGTTGATCAGCAGCCGCGCCACGTCCTGCCCCAGTTGGTCGGACGGCAGCGCTTGCGTGCGGCCCCAGGGGAAGACCAGGCGGCGCAGGCTCCAGGCCACAAAACGGTTGGGGTAGTTGTCGAGCACGCCTTCGATGGCTTCCTGCAGCTTGTACAGGGCGTCCTGGATCGACCAGTGCGCCAGCGGCGCATCGGCCGCCTGGCGGCCTTCGTCCTCGAAGCGCTTGAGCGTGGCGCTGATCAGATACATCTGCGACAGCACGTCGCCCAGGCGCGCCGACAGGCGCTCGCGGCGCTTCAGGCTGCCGCCCAGCACCAGCATCGAGGTGTCGGCCAGCAGCGCGAAGGCGGCGCTGTAGCGGCTGAGCAGCTGGTAGTAGCGCTTCATCTCGGGCGCGACGTCGGCGTTGACGCCGACGAAACGCGCGCCGGTGAGCGCCGTGCCCAGGGCGCGCAGCTTGTTCTTCGCGACGAAGCCCACGTGGCCCCAGAAGGCGCGGTCGAAATCGTCCAGGCCGCGCTTGCGGTCGGGCGACTGTGCAGCCTGCATTTCAGCCAGTACGTAGGGGTGGCAGCGGATCGCGCCCTGGCCGAAGATGATCAGGCTGCGCGTCAGGATATTGGCGCCTTCGACGGTGATGCCGATGGGAATCTGCTGATAGGCGCGGCCGAGGAAGTTGGACGGGCCCAGGCAGATGCCCTTGCCGCCGATGACGTCCATGCCGTCGTTGACGACCTGGCGCGCGCGCTCGGTCACGTGGTACTTGACGATGGCGGACACGACCGAGGGCTTTTCGCCCAGGTCCACCGCGCCCGCCGTCATGCTGCGCGCGGCGTCCATCATGTAGGTGTTGCCGCCGATGCGCGCCAGCGCTTCCTCCACGCCTTCGAACTTGCCGACGGGCGTGCGGAACTGGCTGCGCACGCGCGCATAGCCGCCCACCGCCCGCGTCGTCAGCTTGGACATGCCGGTGTTGGAAGAGGGCAGCGAGATCGAGCGCCCCGCCGCCAGGCATTCCATCAGCATGCGCCAGCCCTGGCCCGCCATGGCCGGGCCGCCGATGATGAAGTCCAGCGGCATGAACACGTCCGTGCCGCGCGTGGGGCCGTTCATGAACATGGCGTTCAGCGGAAAGTGGCGGCGGCCGGTGTCCACGCCCGGATGGTCGTGAGGCACCAGCGCGCAGGTGATGCCCAGGTCTTTCGCGCCGCCCAACAGGCCGTCAGGATCGTACAGGCGGAACGCCAGGCCCAGCAGGGTGCATACGGGCGCCAGCGTGATGTAGCGCTTGTCCCAGGTTACCTTCATGCCCAGTACTTCGCGGCCCTGCCATTGGCCCTTGCAGACGATGCCGCTGTCGGGGATGGCGGCGGCGTCGGAACCGGCCCAGGGGCTGGTCAGCGCGAAAGCGGGCACTTCTTCGCCGCGCGCCAGGCGCGGCAGGTAGTGGTTCTTCTGTTCGTCGGTGCCGTAATGCAGCAGCAGTTCGGCGGGGCCTAGCGAATTGGGCACCATGACCGACACCGCCAGGGCGGACGAGCGCGTGGACAGCTTGGTCACGATTTCGGAATGGGCATAGGCCGAGAACCCCAGGCCGCCGTATTCCTTGGGAATGATCATGCCCAGGAAGCCCTGGATCTTCAGGTAGCTCCAGACCTCGGCCGGCAGGTCGTGGCTTTCCTGCGTGACGTGCCAGTCGTTGACCATGCGGCAGGCCTCTTCGGCCTGGACGTCGAGAAAGCGCTGCTCGTCATCGTTCAGGCGCGGGCGGGGGTAGGCCAGCAGGCGGCTCCAGTCGGGCCGGCCACGGAACAGTTCGCCTTCCCACCATACCGTGCCCGCTTCCAGCGCATCGCGTTCGGTGTCCGACATCTGCGGCAGCACCTTGCGGTACAGATTGAAGATCGGGGCGGACAGCAAGGCGCGGCGGATGGGACGCACGCCGAGCACGACCGCGGCCAGCAGCGCGGCGATGACCAGGGCGAGGATGACTGCGTTCATTTTCTTGTCTCCGTGGAGGTTCTGTTCCGTCTGCGGGCGCGTGGCGCTCAGGGCATCTGCGGCAGGGGCGCGCGCAGGCCGCCGAGCAGGAAGCTCATCAGGCGCGGCAGCAGCAGGTTGGGGTTATCGGGCTGTTCGGCGTCGTCTATGGTCCAGCCGGTGACCGAGCGCAGCAGGTCGGTGCCGATGATGGCGTACGACGTGGCGCCGAGCATGAACTGGAAGCGCCATACGATTTCCGCGCGGGGCACGTCGGGCAGGGCCGCGAACAACGCGTTGCGGTAGCGCTCCAGCACGTCCGCGTATTCCTCCGCGAACAGCGCGCGGATGAAATCCGACGGGTCGGTCATGGTGCGTTCCAGCAGGGGCAGGAAGGTGCTGCCGGCCTGGGCGGGATCGGCCGCCAGGCGCAGCAGCGTGCCGAAAAACGCATCCACGATCTGCGACGGCTTCAGGGGCCTGCCTTCGGCTTGCGCCTCCAGCTCATCCAATAGTCGCAAGCGCTCGCGATTCAGCACTTCCAGGCGCCGTTTGAGCACCGCCTGCACGAGTGACTCCTTGGAGCCGAAATGGTAATTCACCGACGCCAGGTTGACGCCGGCGGCCGTGGTGATCTGGCGCATCGAGGTGCCATCGTGTCCCTGCTGGGCAAACAAGGCCTCGGCAGTGTCCAGGATGGATTCGCGGGTGAGGGATGTTCTTATTTCTTGCATAAGGTTGAATTCAAACGTTCGTTTAAAAACAATTATGCGTGAGAGATGGCTGAGACGCGAGCCTCGGCTATCCCCAATAGGGTTTACCACTAGCGGCACGCGCGTCGCACATTCTGGACAGGCCGGTTTTTCGCCTGGCTCCGCCAGAGGGATGACGAATCTCATGCGGAGGGAGTAGCAATTTCCTAGTGTTTGCGCATGATCCTGAGCCATTCGTCCTCGGACTGCCGGCCTAGGATGAATGTGGTCTGGAAGGGACGCGCAAAACCCCGCAGTATCAGCGCGAAGAGAAGAATCTGTCGCGCCCCTGAATACACAACGGCTAGCCCGTTCGCCGTAACGGACGGAACGCCGAGACGCCCTGGCACAGGAGCAGGAGAAATGAAAACCTACAGAGTGGGACTGCTGGTCGACGGGTACGAGCAACCCGGCTGGATGCATGAGATGGTGGATTGGCTCACGCATAGCCAGGATTTTGAAGTCGCTGCTTTGCTGGTGGTGAACATGGAAGGCGCGGAGAAGACGCCCCGCCTGGCTACGCGCGCCTTGTTTGGCGCCTTGTCGCGCCTGGAAGCGCGGCTGTTGCCGGCCAAGCAGCGGCAGGCGCTGGCATGCCGCGACATGCGTGCAAGCATGCCGTCCGATGCGGCCGCGGTCCTGTCGCTGGCGCCTGGCTTGCCCGCAGTGGAGGCGCGGCGCCAGGTCGAGGCGCTGGGCCTGGATCTGGTCATCACCCTGGGTGCATCGCCGGCCACTCGCGAGCAAATCGCGGGCTGGGCGCGCCTGGGCGTATGGCAGCTGAGTTATTCCGATATTGCGGTGGCGACCAGCCGCTATGCCGGCTTCTGGGAGGTCTACCAGCGTGAAGACCACACCACGGTGAAACTCTGGCGCGTGGGGCCGCGGGAGGATCAGGACGAACTGCTGGACCAGCGCAGTTTCAACACCGAAGTGTTCTGGCTGAAGAATCAGGCGCGCGCGTTCAGCCTGGGAAATTTCATGGTGTATGACGCGTTGCAGGCGCTGGCCCGCGTCAAGCAAGGCGTTGCGCCGCCGGCCATGCAGATCATGAGCGGCATGCGGCGCGAGGATCCGGTGGAGTGGGATAGCGCCGCATATATTGCGCGCCAGGCATGGTTAATGTCGGATTTGATTGTGCGGCGCGTCATGAAGCGCAATGTGCGCTGGCGGATCGGTATGTTTCCGTCTGCCCGGCAGCAGGCGGTGGTGTCCGAGGCCATGGTATTGCAACCACCCAAAGGCAGGTTCTTCGCAGATCCCTTTGTATATACCCAGGACAAAAAGCCATATATATTTTTCGAGGATTACGATTTTACCTCCCGCAAGGGCACGATCTCGGTCGCGACCTACTCCGACGGGGCTTTCCGCCTGCTGGGCACAGCCTTGAACCTGCCTTACCATCTGTCGTTCCCATATATATTCGAGCATGAAGGCGTCACCTACATGGTGCCGGAAACCTGCGGAAACCGTAGTATAGAACTATGGAAATGCACTGATTTTCCGCTTAAATGGGAGCTTGATGTAAATCTGATGACCAATATATCCGCTGTCGACACCATTATTTTCAAGCATGGAGAATATTGGTGGTTATTAACCAATATCGACCGGACCGACGGCCAAAGCCACTGTGACGAGCTTTTCGCGTTTTTCTCGGATTCGCCGCGCTCGACCGAGTGGACGCCGCACGCCTGCAACCCCATCGTGCGCAACCCGATGCGCGCCCGCAACGCCGGGATCGTTGTGTCGCCTAGCGGAGACGTGATCCGCTGCGCTCAGTACCAAGGCTTCTGCCACTACGGCAAGGGCGTGTCGCTGAACCGGATCGAAGAGCTTACGCCTTCAACCTACGTGGAAACCGACGGCGAAATCCACTACGCGAGCTTCCTGAGAAAACGCCATGCTTCAATGCACCATTGGCATCATCAGGGTGGTCACACGGTATTTGACTTCGCCTACATGGAGTAAATTCGCCCGTCGGCGCAAAAATAAAAATGTTACCTATATT
>NZ_DATCUY010000673.1:0-17584 GCF_036567245.1 Achromobacter sp.
CGGCGCGAGGCCTGGCGGCGGGCATAGGCGGCCTGTTCCGCGGTCACCGTGCCCGCGGGCTCGCCTTGCAGGTCGACGCGCGTGGCGTCCGCCACCATGCTGCTCCAGTAGCGGCTGCCCTTGCACCAGGTCGCGATGGCCTGCTTCAGCTGTTCGTCCGTCATGCCCAGCTTTTCCAGATGCTGGGCCGCGTCGGCCAGGATGCCCTGCTTGAGCGGCAGCTTCGGCGCGGGATTCTTGGGGAAGGCCTGCGGGAAGTGCTTCTGCAGGCGCCAGATAGCCTCGACCACCGGGTCGACGGGCTCGCGCTTTTGCTGGGGCCGGGTGGCGGCCCGGGCTTGATCAGGCTCCCGCTTTTTCGTCCGGCCTGCCGCCTTCGGTTGGACCGGCACCGCCTTTTGAGCCTGTGCCCGCAGCTGCTCGCGCAGGTCGGCAAGTTTTTCAAAACCCATTGTTATTTCCAACACCTCAGATTTGTTCAGGCTGAAGGTTACCGCAAGTGCGCGAATGCAGCACTGTCGACAGGGCGTGTGTGTGGCGGCGGCGCCATGGCCGACGTGGATGCCAAGGTGGGCAAACGCTTCCGCGCGAAAGAGACGCCGCCGAGCCTTGCTTGATGCAGTTGACCTGGCTCCGCACTCGCCGTTGAGCTTGCAGGTATTCAATCAAGTGACGAACGATTCGCCGGGCAACGACGTGCTCAAACACGGACGGTTATCCCTCCCGGTGTCACTGCGGAATATCAGGGTGGCGAGTACTGCGTATTACAGAATGGGCGTGAAGCGAATTGGATGCTCATAGGCGGTTTTCAATTTTCCGCAGATTGATGTTGAAGGAAACATTAGATCGTCTGGTTTTCTGATCGCGTTTCGCCCCTCCGCCTTTCTCGATCGCATTGGACATCTTATGCGGGTTGTTTCAAATGATTTCTCTGTATCGGTGGGATTTTCAATCTTTTCAAAGGCTTGGATGGTATCCATTATAGATATTCTACGATTTTTGATGCTATCTATTTTACCTATAAGAAAATATTGGATGGTATCCATTTATTAATAATTGGTATTTGGATGGTATCCAATTTTCAGATTTTAATAATATAGATGGTATCTATGTGTCAATTATCTTGATTGCAAAAAAACGGGTATAAATTGCCTCCTTTTTTCGCGAAAACCTGTTTCGCCTATTTGGATTGTCCGGTTACCTAATAATACTTTTATAGCGATCCGGTAATGCCTTGGGTATCAGATTGATTAATCGACATATGGAGGATTTACGTTGATACATGACACGAAGAAATGGCTGACGGCGACGCTCGCGCTGAGCGCGTCCTACTGCGGTGGCGTCACGGCTGCGGACCTGACGGTGGCGTCGGGCAACACGCAGGTGTTCGACGGCTCGGCCAATTTCCCCGGCGGGGTGGATGTCAACGGCGGCACGCTGGTGATCGGGGGCAACGGCGGCGGCGCGGGCGTCACGCTCGGCGGCAACGTCAATGCGAATTCGAACGGCACCGTCGCCGGCTTTGGCTCGATCAATGGCGATCTCAACGTGTCGGGCGCGCGCGTGGCGCCCGGGTATGAAGTCGGCACGCCGACCGGCGTCTCCAACGGCAACCTGGTCGTCAACGGCAATCTGTCGATGAACAATGCCGTGTTCAATTTCGAAACCGGCTATGCCGGGCTGCCCATTACGCAACCCGGCACCGGCGACAACATCACCGTGCGCGGCAACGCCGCCATCAACAACACCACGCTGAACGTCACGGTCAATACCTTGGGCGTCAATGCCGGCTACTACCGGATCCTGTCGTACGGCGGCACGATGAGCGGCAACGGCATGTCGCTGGGCTCGGTTTCTGGCGATTCCGCGCCTGGCGCGACGATCCAGACGCTGACCGGCGACAAGCAGATCAATCTCATCCTGGGCCCCAGCACCACCAACCTGTGGAACGGCGACGGCGCGGCATCTGCAACCCGCTCGGGCGGCGGCAACGGCACCTGGAGCGCGGCCAGCACGAACTGGAACAGCCCGAGCAACGCCACCGGCGCTCTGCCCGACGGCGGCTATGCGATTTTCACGGGCGCGGCCGGCACGGTGACCGTGGACGGCAGCGCAGGCCCGGTGCGCGTGTCGGGCATCCAGTTCGCCACCGACCGCTACCGCCTGCAAGGCGCTCCCATCACCCTGGTCGGCAGCGGCGGCAATCCGCCGGCGATCGTGGTCGGCGACGGCACCTACGCTTCGGGCCAATTCGTCGACACCATCGACAACCCGCTGCAAGGCACGCAGGGCTTCGTCAAGACCGGCCCGGGATCGGTGATCCTGACCGCCGACAGCAGCGGCCTTACCGGTCCCATCCTGATCGCCGACGGCGCCCTGGAGATCGATGGCAAGCTGAACGGCCCCATGGACATTGGCCGCGAGGTCGTGCTGGCGGGCGTGGGCCAGGTGGGAACCACCAACCTGTACCCCACCGCGGTCATTTCTCCCGGCAACGATGGCACGCCCATGGGCACGCTCACGGTCAACGGCAACCTGACCTTTGGCCAGAACACCATCTACCGCGTGCATGCCGATCCGGCCAGCAGCCTCAGCGACCGCATCCACGTCACGGGCATCGCCTACCTCGACGGCACCGTGGCGCATGTGGGCCCGGATGGCAACTATGCGCCGCGCACGACCTACAACATCCTGACCGCGGACGGCGGCATCCAGGGCCAGTTCACCGGTGCCTCGAGCGGATATGCGTTCCTGACGCCCACGCTCAGCTACGACCCGAAGAACGCGTACATGACCCTGACGCGCAACGATGTGCCGATCGGCAGCATCGGCGGCTCGGGTAACGAGAGCAACGTGGGCGGCGCGCTGGACAAGGAGGAGCCGCCGGCGACGGGCAATGGCTCGTCCTCTAACGGCAACGGCTCCACGTCGACGGGCAACGGCTCGTCTTCGACCGGCAATGGCTCGACGTCGACGGGCAACGGCTCGTCCACGGCCGGCAATGGCGCGACGTCGACTGGCAACGGCTCGTCCACCGCCGGCAATGAATCGCCGTCGACCGGCAGCGGATCTTCCCTGGTCGATAGCGGCGCCGCCGCGGGCAAGAACACCGGCGCCAGCCAGGTTGCGGCGGCGGTGGTCGCCATGACGCCGAACGAAGCGCGTTCGGCCCTGAGGATGCTCTCGGGCGAAGCCTACGCCAGCACCGCCAGCGTGCTGCTGAGTCAGGGTGACACCGTGCGCACGCTGCCGTTGTCGCATTTGCGCGGCAACCTCGACGCGCCGGTGCTTGCCGGACGGCCCACGGCCCAACTGGGCGCGCCGTCGTCCGACGCCATGCCGCAAAGCGGCGCATCGCCGGTCTGGGCGCAAGCGTTCGGCAACTGGAGCAAGTTTGGCAGCGACGGCAACGCGTCCAGCGTGAGCCAATCGTCGGGCGGTCTCTTCGTCGGCGGCGATGGCGCGGTGGGCGGCGGCTGGCGCCTGGGCGGCGCGGTCGGCTACATCGGCAGCCACAACTCGATCGACGACGCGTCTTCGCGCACCAATGTCGACAGCTACACGGCGACCCTGTTCGGCGGACGGAACTTCCAGGCCGGCCCCGGTCATGTCCGCTTCATGGCCGGCGCGGCCTACACCTGGCATGACATCGACGCAAAGCGCGACGTGGCAGCCGGCAGCCTGAACCAGCGCCTCGAGTCGTCCTACCACGCCTCGTCGACGCAGGTGTTCACCGAACTCGGCTATAACCTGCCGCTGGGCGATGCCTATACCATCGAACCCTTTGCGGGCCTGGCATGGAACCAGCTGCGCGCGCGCGGCTTCGAGGAATCGGGTGGCACGGCGGCCCTGCACGGGTCCAGCAATTCAGATGACGTGACCAGCATCACGCTGGGACTGCGCGGCGGCTGGGAGTTCGGCTCCGACCGCGCGCCGGGCCGTCTGACGGCGTCGCTGGGCTGGCGTCATGCCATGGGCGATGTGAAGCCCAAGCAGCAGTTGGCCTTCGAAGGCGGCAGCACGTTCTCGGTGACGGGCGTGCCGATCGCGCGCGACGCCGCGGTGCTGGGCCTGGGCGCTGAAATGGCCATTACGCGCAACACGACGGCCGGCATTGCGTACGACGCGCAGTTCGGCGGCGGCAACCGCCAGCAGTCGGGCGTGCTCAAGCTGGCCGTGCGCTTCTGATCCGACGCAGCAAGGCACAACAGGCATCGCGATTGCGGCGCCCGTTGTGCCTGTGCGGGGTTGGAATCCAGGCCAAATGAAAAAGGGGCGAATCGAGAGATTCGCCCCTTTTTCAAGGACTTGCTTAAGAATGCGCGCTGAGCTGGGCCAGAGCGGACGAGACGCAGTTGGTCCTAGTGCTTATCGGCCCCTTGCCATCGCAGATAAGCCGAGCGCGTAACAGCAGACACTGAATCCAGGACTTTCCGGTGGTCGACCTGATGCCGCAGCATCAGCCGTGCATCGGCCACGGCGCGGGATTTGCAGAACCAATGGCAACTGTGCTGCAGCAGATACAACTCCGCCGAGAGGTGGTACGCGCGTTCTCTTGCGTCCCAGTGGCTCTCGTTGTCCACGACATGGCGCAAGCCGGATGCATGGATGTGCAGCAGTTCACGAAAATCCCGTGTCATTGCAGGAAGAAAGCGCTCGATGAATGGCACGCAGAACGAGAGCGTGCTCACGCGGGTAGTCTGTGGACTTTCCTTTTGCATGGCGTCGGCCAGCGACCGCACCTGTGCCGCCACGGCGCGTTCGGTCTGAGCGAAGGTTTCCAGCACCTGTAGCTGACGTGTTTCGGCGTCTTCGCGGATGGCGCGGGTGTAGCCTTGCGTCAGTGTTTCCATGTGGCGCTCAAGCTGCAAACCGCCCAGATGACGTCCTAGCAACGCAATGCGGGCGCGCTGATAGCGCACGCGCAGCACCTGCCATGCCGCGATAAGCACCAGCAGGATCAATGCAATATCCATTGCCCGTGTTCCTTCATTTCCCAAGCGGCGCATACCGGAATGAAAAAAGGGCCCGAAGGCCCTTTTTCAAGGATTTCCAGAACTCCGCGAAGGAGGTTGAAAATCAAAATTTGGAGCGGGAGACGAGTCTCGAACTCGCGACCTCAACCTTGGCAAGGTTGCGCTCTACCAACTGAGCTACTCCCGCATTTGCTTGTCTTGCGCCGTCCGCGATCGTTGCGATCTGGGGCTGTGCCGGCAAGCGAGGGCGCAGTATACCCAATTTTTCAAAAGATGCTTTTTGGGGCGATTGAGCACTGCCGATCTGCATCGGTTCCTGCTCGGCAGCGGTCCTGTTGCGTCCAGTGATCGCCATCCATTGAAGATGCCGCGGCGCGGCAGTCGCCCGATCGTAGGGCGCACCCTCTGAACGGGTCGAAAATAACTTCAAAAAATATCAACCAAATCCATATTGCTTCACTCATACGCGAGATTCAGAATTCTGTTCATGGACGCAAAGTGTCGTCCGAGGGCGGAAAATGGATACCAAGAACTCCACGAATCAGCGACAACTCACGGTCCGCATCTCGCGGGGAACCGAAGACGGAAGCTATTCCACTTACTCGGTCCCGTGGCGGGAGAACCAGACTGTGCTGGATGTGGTGACCGAAGTGCAGCGCACGCAGGAGCCGAACCTCTCGTACCGCTACGCCTGCCGCGTCGGCGTCTGTGGGTCCTGTGCCATGACGGTCAATGGCAAGCCCCGCTGGACCTGCCGGACCCACGTCAGCCGGGTCGAAGAGGGCGGCGTGATCGTGATCGAACCCTTGCGCAACATGCCGCGCATCAAGGATCTCGTCGTCGACATGAGCGAGTTCTTCCAGAAGTGGGCGCGCGCCGGCAATACCTTCGTCGGCACGGCCACGCGCAATGATCCGCCGGCGCTGGTGTCGCCGCAGAGCAAGAAACGCAAGCAGGCCGACGCCGCCATCGAGTGCATCAATTGCGGCGTGTGCTACGCGGCCTGTGACGTGGTGTCCTGGGACAAGGACTACCTGGGCCCGGCCGCCCTGAACCGGGCGTGGACGCTGTTCAATGACGAACGCCACGCCGACCCCAAGGACGTGCTGCGCAAGGCCACCTCCGGCAGCGGCTGCAACTCCTGTCATACCCAGGGCAGCTGCATGAAGCACTGTCCGGTCAGCCTCAGCCCCACCGGCAGCATCGCGGGGTTGAAGCGCAGCGCCATCTTCAGCCTGCTCAAGGGGGGCTGACATGGAAGCTCGTCTGTTCGCGCTCCAGCGCCTGACGGCGATGGTGATGGCGCCGTTTGTCCTGGTGCACGTGGGGCTGGTCATCTATGCCGTGCGCGGCGGCCTGACCGCGGGCGAGATCCTTTCGCGCACGCAGGGCAACTGGTTCTGGATCCTCTTCTACGGCCTGTTCGTGTTGAGCGTGTCGGTTCACGTGCCGATCGGCCTGCGCAACATCCTGATCGAATGGCTGCGGCTGGGCCGCGGCGCGGCGTCCGCGGTCGGGCTGGCGTTCGGTTTGGGGCTGCTCATCCTGGGCGTGCGCGCCGTCGCGGCCGTGGGAGGGCTGATGCAATGAGATCCGCGCGCAACCATCAGGCGTACTGGGCCTTTCTCGGGCATCGCCTCTCCGGCCTGGCGCTGGCCCTGTTCCTGCCGGCCCACTTTTACGTGCTGGCGATGGCGCTGGACCAGGCGCGGCTGGACGGATTCCTGAAGCTTGCCGACATGCCGGCGATGAAGTTCGGCGAATGGGGGCTGGTGCTGCTGCTGACCTTGCACATGTTCTTCGGGCTGCGCCTGCTCGCGCTGGAGCTGTTGCCCTGGAAGTCGCCGCGGGATGCGCGCGTCGCCTGGATAGGGTGGGGCTTTGCGGTCTCCATGGCGACGGGCCTGGTTTTCATCGCGGGAGTGATCTGAGATGCGGATCGAGAACTACAAGACGGACATCCTGGTGCTGGGCACCGGCGGCGCGGGCCTGTTCGCGGCGCTGCATGCCAAGAAGGCGAATCCATCGCTGCAGGTCACGGTGACCGTGAAGGGCCTGTTGGGAAAATGCGGCTGTACCCGCATGGTCCAGGGCGGCTACAACGTCGCGCTGGCCGCGGGCGATTCGGTGGAGCGTCACTTCATGGACACCATCGAGGGCGGCAAATGGCTGCCGCGCCAGGACCTGGCGTGGCGCCTGGTCGAAGGCGCGGTCGAACGGGTGCGCGAGCTGGAAAACGAGATCGGCTGTTTCTTCGACCGCAATCCCGATGGCACGCTGCATTCCAAGGCGTTTGCCGGCCAGAGCTTCGACCGCACCGTGCACAAGGCCGACCTGACGGGCATCGAGATCATCAACCGCCTGATGGAGCAGGTGCGCGCGCTGGACGTGGATGAACTGGAAGAGCATCGCGCCATCGAGCTGATTCCGGCTGCCGATGGTTCCGGCATTTCGGGCGTGCTGTTCATCGACATGCGGACGGGCGCCTATCGGTTCATCCAGGCCAAGGCCGTGCTGCTGGCCACCGGGGCCGGGCCGACGATGTACCGCTATCACACGCCCTCCGGCGACAAGACCTGTGACGGATTGGCCATGGCCCTGCGCTACGGCTTGAAGTTGCGGGACATGGAAATGGTGCAATTCCATCCCACCGGCCTGTTGGGCGGGCCCGATACCCGCATGACGGGCACGGTGCTGGAGGAAGGGCTGCGCGGGGCGGGCGGCTATCTGCTCAACGGCGACGGCGAGCGCTTCATGGCCAATTACGACAAGCGCGGCGAACGGGCCACGCGCGACGTGGTCAGCCGAGGCATCTACGCGGAAATGCGCGCCGGACGCACGGGCCCGATGGGCGGGGTCTACATCCAGATGAGCCATCTGGGCCCGGACAAGGTGGCCAAGACCTTTCCCGGCATGGTCAACCGCTGCAAGGATTGCGGCTTCGACCTGGCGGGCGGCAAGGTGGAAGTGGTGCCGACTGCCCACTACCTGATGGGCGGCGTCGAATTCAACGTGGACGGCTCGACGGCTTCGCCGGGGCTGTACGCGGCCGGCGAGGACTGCGGCGGCGTGCACGGCGCCAATCGCCTGGGGGGAAACGGCGTGGCCAATTCCACGGTGTTCGGCGGCATCGCAGGCGACGCGATGGCGGCCTATGTCGCCAAGTCCGGCCAGTGGCGCGAGCCGGACCCGCGCATCATCGCGCGTGGCATCGAACGCGCCGAGTTTCCGTTTTCGCGGCCCGCCGGGCGCATCCACGAGTTGCGCGACGCGCTTTCGCAAACCATGTGGGACGACGTCGGCGTGTTGCGCCGCCGCGAGGCGATGGAGCATGGCCTGGACGCCATCGCCGGCCACCGCGCCGCCTTGCGCGACATCGGCGTGGCGGACGGCGACCGCCGCTACAACCTCACCTGGCACGACTGGCTCAACATGGAAAGCCTGGTCGACATTTCCAAGGTCATCACGGTCTCGGCGCTGGCGCGCGAGAACAGCCGCGGCGCGCATTACCGCGAGGACTTTCCCGAAGCCGGAGATCTGCACACCAGCCGCTACACGCGCGTGAGCGCGCAGGACGGCGAAGTGGCTCTGGAAATGGTTCCGGTTTCCTTCGACATCGTAAAACCCGGCGAATCGCTCATCGAGGGCGAGGCGGGCATTCCCCAGAGCTGAGGCACATCCCACCATGAGCATCCCCGTACAGAAAGTTGAAGAGGCGGCGCTGGAGATCATGCGCCGCGCGGCCATCGAGATTCCGGCCGACTACAAGCAAGGCATCCAGGAACTGCAGAAGAAGGAAACCGGCAAGCTGCCGCGCTTCGTCATCCACGCCATGGTGGACAACTGGGAGGCTGCCGACCAGGACCGGAGGCCCATGTGCGCCGACACCGGCTTGCCGCGCTACTACGTCAAGGTGGGCAACAACGCGTCGGTCGACAGCGGCTTCGTCGCCGTGGAGCGCGCGCTGCGCCATGCCACGGCCGAAGCCACGGTCAGCATTCCGCTGCGGCCCAACCGCGTGCATCCGCTCTGGCGCACCGACCATAACAACAACGTCGGCATCAATGCGCCCGAGATCGAATGGTCGTTCGAGCCCGATACCGACTGGATCGAAATCACCACCGTGCACAAGGGCGGCTTGTTCGGCACCGACTACCGCATGCTGTTTCCCGGCGATGGCATAGACGGCATCAAGCGCTTCGTGCTGGACACGTTGATCGCCTTCGGCAAGCGCGGGCTGGCCTGTCAGCCGGCCATCGTCGGCATCGGGCTGGGCGGCTCCAAGGACACCTGCATGCAGCTGGGCAAGCAGGCCGCCTGTCTGCGCACGGTAGGGGACCGCAACCCGGACCCCAAGGTGGCGGAACTGGAGCTGGAACTGATGCAGCTGGGAAATTCCATCGGCATGGGCGCCATGGGGTTCGTGGGCTCCGGCATGGTGGTCGACTGCCATATCGAGTGCGGCTACACCCATACCGGCGGCATGCCCATCAGCCTGCATACCTTCTGCCTGTCTTCGCGCCGCGCCACCGCGCGGATCCATGCCAACGGGAAGATCGAGTACCGCACCGATCCCCAGTGGTTCACGCCCTACCTGCGCCGGGAGACGGTCGAATGGTAAGCAACGACGACGACATCAAGGTCTTTCATCTGGACCTGCCCGCCAAGCGGGAGGACATCGCCAGGCTCGAACTCGGCGCAGCCGTGTATCTGAACGGCGTGGTCTACACGGCCCGCGAAGGCGTCTACAAGAAGGTGCTGGACCAGGGCCTGCCGCTGCCGGTGGACCTGCGCTCCCTCAGCAACGTCAACTTCCATTGCTCGCCGGCCGCGGCGCCGGACGGCCACGGCGGCTACAACGTGGGCGCCGTCACCGCCACCGCCTCGTTCCGCTTCTCCAAGTGGATACCCCGCTGGCTGGAGGAGACCGGCTGCCGCATCCTGATCGGCAAGGGCGGCATGCCCGCGGACGACTACAAGCAGGTGCTGGCGCCGGGCGGCGCGATCTACCTGACCACCGTGGGCTATGGCACGGGCGCCTTGCTGGGCCGCGGCATCAAGCGGGTGCGCGAAGTGCATTGGCTGGATGAACTGGGCATCGCGCAGGCGATGTGGCTGTTCGAGGTCGAGAACTTCGGGCCCTTCATCGTCGAGAGCGACCTTGACGGAAACTCGCTCTTTGCGCAACACGCCGAAGTCATCAACGCGGGTATCGAGAAGCTCTATGCCGGCTTGAAGCCGCCTGCTTTGCACCGCTATGGCGAGACGGACGACCGCAAGGATGAAGTGATGTAGGCGTGGCGGCGCACCAGCCCCGGCAACTGTGTACCTGACAGGGATACTCTGATGATCATCGACTTTAGGCTACGGCCGCCTGTGGGCGGCTTCCTCGACACGCTGATGTACTCGGCGGGAGAACGCCGCGACGGTTTTACCCGGACGGTAGGCTTCGAGCCCTCGGCTGCCGCGCAGCAGCAGTCGATGGCGCTGTTGCTCAAGGAGATGGACGCGGCGCGGATAGACCGCGGCGTGGTCGTGGGACGCCTGGCAGGCGTGCTGGGCAGCGTGTCCAACGAAGATGTGCGCGGCATCGTGGCCGAACACCCGGGCCGCTTCATCGGCGCTGCGTCCATAGACCCCACCGACAGGCGGCGCGCATGCCAGACCATCAGCCAGGCGGTCGAGGACGGCTTCAAGCTGATCAATATCGAACCCGGCTCCTACCCGGTGCCGATGTACGCCGACGACAGGCGCCTCTATCCGATCTATGGCCACTGCGAGGACCTCGGCGTTCCGGTAATCATGATGGTCGGAGGCACGGCGGGCCCGGACCTGAGCTACTCGGACCCGATACGGACCGACCGGGTGCTGGCGGATTTCCCCGCCCTGAATGTCGTGGTCGCGCATGGCGGGTGGCCCTGGGTCAACGAGATCCTGCATTTGGCCTTCCGGCGGCAAAACCTGTGGCTGTCGCCAGATATGTATTTTTCCCGCATGCCGGGTTGGGAGGAATATGTGAAGGCTGCCGACGGCTTTCTCTCGGACAGGATGCTCTACGCCAGTTCATTCCCGTTCTGTCCCGTGCAGGGGTACAAAGAATGGTTCGAGACCTTGCCGATCCGGGAAGATAATCTCAGGAAAGTCATGGGAGGCAATGCGCGGCGGCTGCTAGGCATCTGACGGGGCCACTCCTCCTTTCCATAAAGCTCGCCTACACCAGGAACCCCCTTGCATGGACATCCGGACGCTCTACACGCTGATCGCGATTGCAGACCACGGCAGCTTCGCCGAGGCCGGCAATACCATCGGCCTGTCGCTGTCGGCAGTGAGCATGCAGGTCCGCGCGCTCGAGGACGAGCTCGGCATCGCGATCTTCGATCGCAGCCGCCGTCCGCCGATACTCACGGACACGGGCCTGGCGCTGGTGCACCGGGCGCGGGATCTGATCGCCCACTGGGAGAGCATGAGCGCCGCGCTGAAGAAAGGCACCTCCTCGGGGCTGCTCAGGCTGGGCAGCGTCCATACCTGTGTGTCGGGGGTGCTGCCGCTGGCGCTGCGCCACTTGCAGAAGCAAGGGCATGGCCTGGAAGTCCACGTCACCACCGGGCTCACGCACGACCTGGAGCGCGCCATCTACCACCGCCAGCTGGACGTGGCGATCGTGACCGAACCGGATGCGCCGCGCTCGGGTCTGGATTTCCTGCCGTTCGTGGAGGAACAGCTGGTTGTCATCGCGCACCGGTCGGTAAAGGGCGCCAGCGACCAGGAGATCCTGGAGCAGACTCCTTATGTCCGCTTCAACCGCTCGGCACGCGTCGGGCACCTGGTACAGGAAGAGATGGTGCGCAGGCGCATCACGGTGCGATCGGCCATGGAGATCGATAACCTGGAGGGCGTGATCGCCATGGTGGCCAATGGCCTGGGCGCATCGGTGGTGCCGGCCTGCCGCGGCAGAAACGAGTTTCCGCCGGGCATCCGCGTCATTCCGTTCGGCTCGCCTACGGTCACGCGCCGGCTGGGCATCCTGGCGCCGAAGGAGAACCCGCGAGCCCATCTTACGCAGTTGTTGCTCGATGCATTGAAGTCAGTCTGCGCCGGCCAGCGCGACACCACGGAGCAGGCCGGCGCTGGCCAGTAGTCCTTAGTCCCGTAGTCCCGTAGTTCAGCAGCCTGGTAGTCCGCAGAAAAACCCCGCAACGCCCCGAAAAAATCGAGCCTATCGGCCCGAGGGTCAGTTGCTGCCTGGCGAATCGTCAGTCGGCCGCAAGCCGGCAGGCTTCGCCGTCCCGCGAACTGAAGGAGACAAACCCATGAAAGACGAAATTCAACCCAATAATGCCCGCCGCCGCATCGTCAAGACGCTGGGCTGTGGCCTGGCGCTTACGCCGTTTCTAGCCTTGCCGGCGCGAGCCGACTGGCCATCGGACAAGGTCATACGCATGGTCGTGCCGTTTTCAGCGGGCGGCGCCACCGACCTGCTGGGCCGCGCGTTGGCGGCCGAACTGGGCAAGGGCCTGAAGCAGAGCGTGATCGTCGAGAACCGCGCGGGCGCCGGCGGCAGCGTGGGCGCGCAGGCCGTCGCCAGCGCGCCGGCGGACGGCTATACGCTGTTGCTCGCGTCGGGCAGCATGTTCACGGTCAACCAATTCATCTACAGCAAGCTGCCGTATTCGCTGGCTGACTTCAGCCCCATCGGCAAGGTCGCCAACGGACCCATGGTGCTCACGGTGAACGCCAACTTGCCCGTCAAGAATACGCGGGAGCTGATCGAATACGCCCGCGCCAGGCCGGGCAAGCTCAGCTTTTCGTCCGCGGGGGTGGGCAGCCAGACGCATATGGCGGGGGAAGCCTTCAGCGACGCGGCCGGGATCGAGCTCATGCACGTCCCATACAAAGGCGAAGGCCCGGCCTACACGGATCTGATGGCGGGCGTGATCGAAGTGGCCGTGGGCAACATCAATGCCATCGTGCCCCTGCTCAAGGGCGGGCGTCTGCGGGCGCTTTCGGTGACCGGCAAGGAGCGCTCGGCGCTGCTGCCGGACGTGCCCACCACGGCGGAGGACGGCGTGCCGGGTTTCGAGTTCACCGGCTGGTTCGCGCTGCTGGCGCCGGCAGGCACGCCGCAGGCGTCCGTCGACCGGCTGCTGGCCGATGCCAGGACGGCGGTCGAACAGCCAAACATGCAGCGCTATCTGGCGGACCAGGGCATGTCCGCGACCATCGTGCCGCCCGCTCAGCTCAGGGACGAGATTGCCAGGGAGTCGGCCAAGTGGAAGGCGCTGGTGGAAAAAAAGAAGATCACCGCGAGTTGAGGTTACGTTCCGGGCCTGTGGCGCTCACAGGCCTGCCCCTATCTTTCATGCTCACTTCGCACGCATCATGCCGCCCGATTCCCTTGTTGTCGCCGCTCCCGTTGTCCTAGTCGCCTACGTCGTCTTCGGGATGACGGGATTCGGCGCGGCCATGGTGGCCGTGCCGGTCCTGGTCCAGTTCATGCCCTTGCAATTCGCCGTCCCGCTGGTGGTGCTGTTCGATCTGGCCTGTACCGCGCTGGTGGGCGGCAGCAACTGGCGGCGCGTGTCCCTGGTAGAGCTCAAGCGGCTGTTTCCATGGCTGTTGCTCGGAATAGGCTTGGGTGTCACGCTGCTGCACAACGCTGGCGCCCGCTGGCCCTTGATACTGCTGGGCAGCTTCGTACTGGCGGTATGCATCAAGGGCCTGCGCGGCGCGCGGGCGAAGACGGCGGCTCCGTTGAACACTTTTTGGGCACTGCCGTTCGGCGTCTTCGGCGGCATCTTCAGCGCGCTGTTCGGGACCGGGGGGCCGATCTACACCATCTATCTGTCGCGCCGGCTGGACGCGCTGGATCAGTTCCGCGCCACGATCTCGGTGGTCATCCTGGCGAGCGGGCTTATCCGGGCGGCGGCCTTCGGCGCCGCCGGACTGTACGCGCAGCCGGAAATCCTGTCCGCCGCCGCCGTGCTGCTGCCGGTGGCGCTGATCGGCCTGTATGGCGGTTCCCGCCTCAGGACCCGGGTGTCCCCGGAACTGCTGAAGCGGGCCATCTTCCTCTTGCTCGCGATAGCTGGCGCGGGCGCCATCTATCGCGGCTGGGTCTCGCCTGCGTGAGGCGGTCGCCTGTTACTTGGCCGTCGGCATGGCGAACTCGGCGCCCTTGTCGATGCTCTCGGGCCAGCGCTGCATGATGGACTTCTGCCGGGTGTAGAAGCGCACGCCTTCCTCGCCATAGGCATGCATGTCGCCGAACAGGCTGCGCTTCCAGCCGCCGAAGCCATGCCAGGCCATGGGCACCGGAATCGGCACGTTGATGCCCACCATGCCCACCTCGATACGCCGGCCGAATTCGCGCGCCACGTTGCCGTCACGGGTGAAGCAGGCCACGCCGTTGCCGAATTCGTGGGCGTTGATAAGGTCCACTGCCTCTTTCAGGTCGTTCACGCGCACGCAGCCCAGCACCGGGCCGAAGATTTCTTCCTTGTAGATGCGCATGTCGGGCGTGACGTGGTCGAACAGCGTGCCGCCCATCCAGAAGCCGTCGCCGCAGCCTGCGCCCGCCTGCGAGCCCTGGAAGCCGCGGCCGTCCACCAGCAGCTGTGCGCCTTCCTGCACGCCAAGGTCGATGTAGCCGCTGATGCGGTCGTGAGCGGCCCGGGTCACGATGGGACCCATCTCGGCCGCCGGGTTTTCGCCGTCCAGCACCTTCAGCGTCCTGGTGCGCTCGATCAGCAGGGGCAGCAGCCGGTCGGCCACGTCGCCCACCAGCACCGCCACGCTGATCGCCATGCAACGCTCGCCGGCCGAGCCGTAGCCGGCGCCGATCAGCGCATCGACCGCCTGGTCGATGTCGGCGTCCGGCATCACGACCATATGGTTCTTGGCGCCGCCCAGGGCCTGCACGCGCTTGCCATGGTGGGCGCCAGTCTCGTAGATGTAGTTGGCGATGGGCGTGGAGCCGACGAAGCTGATGGCCTTCACGTCCGGGTGTTCCAGCAGCGCATCCACCGCCACCTTGTCGCCCTGCACCACGTTGAACACCCCATCCGGCAGGCCGGCCTCGCTCAGCAGCTCGGCGATGCGCAGGGAGGCGCTGGGATCGGTGGGGCTGGGCTTGAGCACGAAGGTATTGCCCGCCGCGATGGCCACGGGGAACATCCACATGGGCACCATCACCGGAAAGTTGAACGGCGTGATCCCCGCCACCACGCCCAGCGGCTGGCGCAGCGTCCAGTTGTCGATGCCGGTGGAGACCTGCTCGGTGTGGGCGCCCTTCAGGAGCTGGGGGACGCCGCAGGCGAACTCGACGATGTCGATGCCGCGCGTGACTTCGCCTTGCGCATCGCTGAAAACCTTGCCATGCTCGGCAGTAATCAGGTGGGCCAGTTCGTCGCGGTGCTTGTTCATCAGTTCAAGAAACCTGAACAGCACGCGCGCCCGGCGGATGGGAGGGGTGTCCGCCCATTTTGGAAATGCCGCGCGAGCACTGGCCACGGCGCGGTTCACCTCGTCTGGCGTGGCCAGGGCCACCTGCTTGGCAACGGCGCCCGTGGCGGGGTTGTAGACGGGCTGGCGGCTGCCGGTCCCCTCGACAAGGCTGCCGCCAATGTAGTGGCCGGCATCGCGGGACTGGGCGCTGGCATTGCTTGCGTTCATGGTTGGCTCCTGGGTTCAGGCATGGTGTTCTGGAGCTGGCACTGTCGCGCATTGGCGTCCCGCCGTCGAGACCAGAGGGCTGGAATCAGTGTTTGATGTTTTGAACAATGGAGCAGGGCATGACGAAAACCAGGCGCCTGGAAGATTTGTGGTCGCATATCCATTGCCTTGGGGTGTTGGCCGATACCGGCAGCTACACGGCGGCCGCCCGGCGCCTGCAGATCAGCAAGGCTTCGGTGAGCCAGCGCATCGTGGAACTGGAGCAGGCGGCTGGCATACCCCTGGTGCGCCGCACCACCCGTAGCGTCGGCCTGACCGAGGCAGGGCAGAGCCTGGTCGACCAGACCGCGGCGGCTTTCCTGCGCATCGAGGAGGGCTTCTCGGCTGTGCGGGATCTGTCCGAGGGGCCGCGCGGCGTGCTGTCCGTGACCGCGCCCGTGGCCCTGGGGCGCCAGGTCATTGCGCCGCTGATCCCGGGATTCCTGAAGCGCTTTCCCGATGTGCGGATCCAGCTGGAACTCAGCGACCATCTGGCGTCCCTGGCGACCGAAGGCTTCGACCTGGCGATCCGGCATGTGGCCGGCGTGCCGGACACGCATGTTGCCTCGGTCATCTGCGAGACGCATTCCGTGCTGGTTGCCACCCCGGAATACCTGGCGCAGCACGGCACGCCGAAGACGCCCATGGACCTGGCGGCCCACAACTGCCTGCACTATCTGCGGCGCAGCGGCAGCGCCACCTGGTCGTTCGAGTCGCGCGACGGCGACAAGCGCGCGGCGGTGCCGGTGCGCGGAAGCTTCACGGCGAACAACAGCGAAGTGCTGAGGGAAGCGGCGGCCGGGTCCCTGGGGATAGCGCTGCTGCCGGATTTCAGCGCCAACCAGGCCTTGCGCAGCGGGGTCCTGGTAGAGGTCCTGCGCGGTTGGCGGGTCGTGGGCGACTACGCGGAGCGGCTGTATGCGGTCAGGCCCTACACGCCGCGCGTCCCCCTGACCGTGTCCTCGTTCGTCGGTTACTTGCGCGAGGCGATTCCGGCGTCCTCGGGACTGGGCGGGCCGCGCGGCGTCGAGGATGGGGCTCCCTAGTTGACCTGCAGCCCGGCCTTGGCCACCAGATCGGCATAGATCGCGGCGCCCTGGTTGACGTACTTTTCCGTCTCGGCGGGCGACAGGACGTGGGGGATGCCGCCGAAGTTGGCGTTGCCGGCGATCCATTTCGGATCCTGTGAGATCTGCTTGAGCACCGCAGCCCATTTGGCCACGGCCTCGGGACTCATGTCCGGCGGCCCGAACAGTCCGCTCCAGCCTATGACCGCTTCGAGCTGAGGCAGCCCCAGTTCGCGGGCGGTCGGTATGTCGGGGAACTGCGCCAGGCGCTCCGGCGTGGTCGTCAACAAGGCGCGCAACTTGCCGCCCGCGAGAATGCCCGTCATCGAACTGAGGTTATTGCAGGCGAAATCGACCTCCTTGCTGAGGACGGCGAGAGCAACCTCGTTGCCGCCCTTGTACGGAACGCTGACCACGGCCTCCGGCTTCAACCCAAGGTTGCTGAGCAATAGCTGGGGAGCAAGGTTCTGCACCGTCGCCGGGCCGGAATGGCTGTAGTTGAGCTTGCCGGGGTTGGCCTTCAAGGCCCGGGCCAGATCGCCGACGGTCTTGTAGGGACTGTCGGGATGCACGACACAGACCACGGGGTTCAGTTCCAGCAATCCGATGAACGTGAAGTCCTTCGAGGTGTAGGGCGTCGTCTTGGGCTGCAGCGCGGGCAGCAAGACTTGGGAACCTATCCGGCCTACCAGCAGCGTATAGCCGTCGGGCGCCGCATTTTTCACGGCGGCGGAGCCGATCGCGCCGTTCGCTCCGGCCTTGTTGATCACGACCACGGGTTGTCCAAGCACGCCCTGCGCGGCGGCGGACAGATTGCGACCCGCCATGTCG
>NZ_DATCUY010000674.1:0-3797 GCF_036567245.1 Achromobacter sp.
ACGTGGGGCTGGTGGCCCTGCCCCAGCCGCCGCTGGAGGGCCTGGTGCTGCGCCCGTGGCGGCGCGACCCGGTCATGGCCTTCCTGCCCGCAAACTGGCAGGCGCCCGCGCGCCTGACGCCGGCCTGGCTGGCCGAGCGGCCGTTGATCCTGAACGACGCCAGCACGCGGCTGTCGCGCCTGACGGGGGAATGGTTCGCCGCCGCGGGCCTGAACCCGCGCGCCCGCATCCAGCTGAACTACAACGACGCGATCAAGAGCCTGGTCGCCGCGGGCTACGGCGCCACCCTGCTGCCGCACGAAGCCACCGCGCCGCAGCCGGATCCGCGCATCGAGATGCGCCCGCTGCGGCCCGCGCTATGGCGTCCGTTGGGCATCGCCCATCGCGCCGGGCAAGTAGAGCAAGCCACCCGGCATGTGCTGGACGTCTTGTGGGAACTGCGGGCCTCAGCGTCCCGCTGAAGGCGTGCGGCGGAAGTACGCGTTGCGCTGGCTCTCTTCGCGCAGCCGCCGCGCGCGCGAGCGGAACAGGTCCTTGCGCCCCACGATGCCGACCAGCCGGCCATTGGCCCGGTCCAGGATGGGCACTCGCCCAGCGCCCGTCAGCGCCATGCGGTCGGCAATCTGGCTGGCCAGTTCCTCGGGATGGCCGTACACCAGGTCGCGGCCTTGCAGCGCTTGCCCCAGCGTGCGTCCGGTCTGCTCGTCGTCGATCGCCCAGGCCAGCGTGTCGGCGCGCGTGACTTCGCCCACCACCACGCCTTGCGCGTCCAACACCGGGTAGCTGGTATGCACCGGCTGCGCCGTCGTGAAATGCGCGATGGCCTGCGCCACCGTCCACTCGGCCGGCAGGGTCTCGACCGGGGTGGTCATGACCTGGCTGACCCGCAGCAGGTCGAAGGGATCGACGCGGTACTCGCGGCTGATATGGTGGCCGCGGCGCGCGATTTTCTCGGTCAGGATGGATCGTTTCAGCAGCAGCACGGTGACCCCGTACGCGAACACGCAGGCCGACAGCACCGGCAGGAGCGCGCCCATGTCGCCGGTCAGCTCCACCGCGAACAAGGTCGCGGTCAGCGGCGCGCGCATGGTGCCGCCCATCATCGCGGCCATGCCCAGCAGCGCCCAGAAGCCCGGATCGGCCTGCGGCAGGAGCGGCGTCGCCAGCGCGCCCAGCGCGCCGCCGAATATCAGCAGCGGCGCCAGCACCCCGCCCGAAGTCCCCGAGCCCAGCGCGACGGACCAGATGATGACCTTGACCACCAGCAGCAGCAGGACGGCCTGGAACGCCAGGTCGCCCGCCAGCAGATGGCGGATGTTGTCGTAGCCCACGCCCAGCGCCGCCGGTTCGATCAGCCCGCCGATGCCGATGACCAGGCCGCCGAAGGCCGGCCACCACATCCAGTGCAGAGGCAGTTTTTCGAACAGGTCCTCGGCGGTGTAGACCATGGACGTCAGCACGCCCGACCCCAGGCCCGCCAGCACGCCGACGACGGCGCAGGCCAGCAGGTGCGCGGGCGTGAACGCCAGCGCGCCGGCGTACGCGAAGATCGGCCCGCCATCCAGCACGAAGGCGCGCGTGGCCGCCGCCACCAGCGCCGCCATCGCCACCGGCAGAAAACTGCGCGGCTTCCATTCGAACAGCAGCAGCTCCACCGCCAGCAGCACTGCCGCCAGCGGCGTGGCGAAAATGGCCGTCATGCCCGCGGCGGCGCCAGCCACCAGCAGGGTCTTGCGCTCGCCGTCGTCCAGGTGGATGGTCTGCGCCAGCAGGGAACCGATGGCGCCGCCCGTCATGATGATGGGCCCCTCGGCGCCGAACGGGCCGCCCGTGCCGATGGATATGGCGGAAGACACCGGCTTCAACACGGCCACCTTGGGCTGGATGCGGCTTTTGCCGATCAAGATGGCTTCCATGGCTTCCGGAATGCCGTGGCCGCGGATCTTCTCCGAGCCATAGCGCGCCATCAGGCCGATGATGAGGCAGCCCACGACCGGAATGGCGACCGAGGCCAGCCCCAGCTGCCCCGTCGTAATCGGCATGTCCGCAAACGAGAACTGGTGGTGGTAGGCCAGATTGGTGCACAGCGCGATCAGGCGCAGCAAGGCCCAGGCCGCGGCCACGCTGGCCAGCCCGACCGGGATGGCCAGGCCCATGAGCAGGACCACGCGCTTGTCCGTGGTGAAGTCGCCCAGGCGCAGCGCGGCCCGGGCAGAGGAAGAAGTGGGAGGCATGTTCGAAGGCAGGAAGAATTCCGCAGGGATTTGCGAAATGTCATATATATCGTATCACGACATATATTAGAATCAGCCAGGTGAAACCGCCCCTGCCCCCTACCCAGTTGACCGCCACGGACTACGAACTGCTGGCCGACTTCCGTTATGCGCTGCACCGCTTTGCCGCCTTCAGCGAAAACGCCGCCGCCGGCCTGGACCTGATGCCACAGCAGCACCAGGCCCTGCTCGCCATCAAGGGCACCCGCAAGAGCGCCCCCGGCCGCCGCGGCCTGTACGTGGGAGAGATCGCCGAACGCCTGCTGATCCGTCCCCACACCGCCGCCGAACTGGTGGGCCGGCTGGCGCGCCTGGATCTGGTCAGCCGCGAAGCCGACCCCGAGGACGGGCGCCGCGTCGAAGTGGTGCTGACCACAAAGGGGGAGCGCATGCTGGAGGATCTGTCGGCCTCGCACCTGGAAGAATTGCGCGCCATGCGGCCGCTGCTGACACGCCTGCTGGCGCGTATCGGGGACGAATCCGGCAAAGCCTGAACCACGCCCGGCTGCATAAGCTTATGCAGCGCCGCCAGTCCCCGCGTGATAAATTGTCGCCCCGCGACATATTGATGCGCGAGGAGATCGTTTTGGGTGTTGCAATCAAGCGCTGGCTGGGCTCGTTCGCGCCAGCGCCGGTGGGCGTCAACGGACGCGAGAAACTTTACGGCGTGCTGGGCGCGCTGCTCGGCTTGTTCTGCACGGAATGGGTGGGTCGCCACGCGCTGGGCGACGCCAGCCCCTGGTTCATCGCGCCCATGGGCGCCTCGGCCGTGCTGCTGTTCGCCGCCCCCGCCAGCCCGCTTGCCCAGCCCTGGTCCATTATGGCCGGCAACCTGGTATCGGCCCTGATCGGCGTCTTCTGCGCCCAATTCATCCCCGTGCCCGGCGTGGCCGCCGCCGCAGCGGTGGCCCTGGCCATCGGCGCCATGTTCTCGCTGCGCTGCCTGCATCCGCCCAGCGGCGCGGTGGCGCTGACCGCCGTGCTGGGCGGCCCCACCGTCGCCAGCCTGGGCTACGGCTTCGCGCTCTGGCCGGTGGCGCTGAACTCCGCCATCCTGCTGTGCATCGCCGTGGTCTTCAACGGCGCGCTCAAGCGCAACTATCCGCGCCGCCACGCCGACCCGGCTGCCGGCCACAACACGCGCGACCTCGCGCCCAGCGCCCGCCTGGGCTTCAGCCTGGCCGATCTGGACGACGCGCTCACCCAGCGCGGCGAGCTGCTGGACATCAGCAAGGAAGACCTGGAAGAAATCGTGCTGGCCGCGGAAATGCGCGCCAGCGTGCGCCGCTTCGGCGACGTACATTGCGCCGACATCATGTCGCGCGACGTGGTGACCGTGCAGGCCCAGGATCCGCTGGATTACGCCGTGCGCCTGTTCGACAAGCACCGCCTGCAGGCACTGCCGGTGCTGGATTCGGCCGGCCGCTACGCCGGCATGGTCAGCCAGGGCGACGTGCTGGCGCGCAAAAGCCGGCTGGCGGCGATCGCGGCCGACGCGGATGCCGCGCCCGACCTGCTGGTGGC
>NZ_DATCUY010000675.1:0-7948 GCF_036567245.1 Achromobacter sp.
CGGGGTCGCCGGAATTCTGGCCGTCGGCAGGCGTTTTGGCGGCGTTCTTTGCCGGCCGCGAGTCGGCGGCCTGGTTGGGGCGCTGTTGCGCGGGGCGCTGTTGGGCCAGCACGTCCGAGAAGCTGGGACCCTTTTTGTTGGCGGGCGCGGCCTTGGCGCCGAACGCGTCGGCGATGGAGGTCGGCGCAGCGGGCGCGATCGAGGGCAGGGGCAGGGGAGCGTTCATCTGGGGCTTCCTGTGAGACATTGCTTAGTGCATGCCGGCCTGGCGTTGGACCAGGCGGGCGGAATATTCGTCGTTGGCGCGCTGTTCGCGGCGCGATTCCACCACGGCCTGGGCGCGCAATTCGCGCTGCGCCAGGGCGTCGTAGGAGTTGAGCTTGCGCTTTTCCTGCTGCCAGTAGAGACGGCCTTTCGCGAGGTTGTCGTCGGCCTGGCTCAACACACCCTGCTGCTGGCTGATGGCGTCGTCCAGGGTGCTGATGAAGCGCTGGTAGTTGTGGCAGTCGCTGGCTGACATGCCGGTCGTCATGGCCTGTTGCAGTCGTTCCAGGTAGTCCTGGCGGTAGTCATGCAGCATGGACAGCTGGCGCTCGGCGTTGGTGCGTTCGGCGCTGAGTCTGCCGAGCAGGCGCGCGGCTTCGTCCGTGCTTTCCTTGGCCAGGTTGATCAGCATGTCCAAAGGCAATTGGCTAGGCATAAGCGTCTCTCAATTCAAAACTGGCGCGCAGCTGGCTGACGGCGGCTTCATAGCCGACGTTCTCGCCGATATCCTGCTGCAGAAAGGCTTCCAGGCGCGGGTAGCGGGCGATGGCGTCATCCAGCTGTGGATCGTTGCCGGCGGCGTAGGCGCCTACCGCGATCAGGTCGCGGTTGCGCTGGTAGCGCGACAGGCTTTGCTTGAAGCGACGCACTACCGTGAACTGCTCGGGCGTGATCAGCGAGGTCATGGCGCGCGAGATCGACGCTTCGATGTCGATGGCGGGGTAATGGCCTGCTTCGGCCAGGTGGCGCGACAGGACGACGTGGCCGTCCAGGATGGCGCGGGCCGAGTCGGCGATAGGATCCTGCTGATCGTCGCCTTCGGCCAGCACGGTGTAGAAAGCGGTGATCGAGCCGGCCTTGCCGGATGGGCCGGGCGCGCCCATGCCGGCGCGTTCGACCAGCATCGGCAGTTTGGCGAAGACCGAGGGCGGATAGCCTTTGGTGGCGGGCGGCTCGCCGATGGCCAGGGCGATTTCGCGCTGCGCCATGGCATAACGGGTCAGCGAGTCCATGATCAGCAGCACGTCCAGGCCCTGGTCGCGGAAGTGTTCGGCCAGGCGGGTGGCATAGGCGGCGCCTTGCAGGCGCAGCAGCGCCGATACGTCGGCCGGCGCGGCCACCACGACCGAGCGCGCCAGGCCTTCGGGGCCGAGGTTGTGCTCGATGAACTCTTTGACTTCCCGGCCGCGTTCGCCGATCAGGCCGACGACAATGACGTCGGCCTTGGTATAGCGGGCCATCATGCCCAGCAGCACGCTCTTGCCGACGCCGGAACCGGCGAACAGGCCCATGCGCTGGCCGCGGCCGACCGTGAGCAGGCCGTTGATGGCGCGCACGCCCGTGTCCAGCACCGTATCGATGGGTGCGCGCGACAACGGATTGATCGGCTGGGCGGACAGGGGCGCCAGTTCGGCGCCCGTGAGCGGACCCAGTCCGTCCAGCGGCCGGCCGGCGCCGTCCAGCACCCGGCCCAGCAAGGCATTGCCCACCGGCAGATGGCGGCCCAGCTGCGGCTTGGCGTTGCCGTTCAGTTCGGCCTTGCGCGGCAGCGGAATCTGGCGCTGGACGGGCGGCTCGCCGGGCACGACGCGGGCGCCGGGCGGCAAGCCGGAAATGTCGGCCTGCGGCATCAGATAAAGGGTATGGCCGTCGAAGCCGACGACTTCGGCATCCGCCCAGTGATCATGGCCGCGCGCGATTTCAATGCGGGCCGCCGCCCCTACCGGCAGGCGCAGGCCGGTCGCGTGCAGCACCAGGCCGGTGGCGCGCGTGATCTTGCCGCTGACCAGCCAGGGGTCGGTCGAGGCGGCGCGGATCGAGCCGATCTGCAACTGGGTCTGCCAGCGGTCGATGACCGGCACGGCGGCAGCGGCCGGGGCCGGGGCCGGTTGGCCGGGCAGGGCGGGGACCGGATCGGCGCTCACACCGGTTCCTCCCAGGATACGTTGCGGCCCAGCGAGGCCGCGACCCGGCGCCAGCGCGTCTGCAAGCTGGCGTCGATGTCGCCGTAGGGCGTTTCGGCGCGGCAGCCGCCGCGCGAGATGGACTCATCGGCCAGGACGCGCCAATGGCCTTCCTTGAGTTCATCCGCCAGGTGCAGGCGGATCAGTTCGATGTCTTCGGGATTGGCCCACAAGCGCATCTGGCCGCCGGCGGTGGGATTGATGTGCAGCACTT
The DNA here is from genome assembly GCF_036567245.1 of Achromobacter sp. Taxonomy (GTDB): domain Bacteria; phylum Pseudomonadota; class Gammaproteobacteria; order Burkholderiales; family Burkholderiaceae_B; genus Achromobacter. Next base: position 2,443 of record NZ_DATCUY010000675.1, read on the forward strand.
CGCGCACGGCGCTGATCACGGTATCCGGCTGTTCGGCGAGCGTGGTGCGCACGACCTGCTGGGCAATGTCGAGAGCCAGGGTCAGCAGGCCCTGGCCCATTTTTTCTTCGAGCGAGCCTAGGGACGCGGCGCAAGCCTCGACCAGCGCGTGCAGGCGCTGGGCTTCCGCGGCGCCTTGCTCGCGGGCCTGGTTGAGGCCTTCGGCGTAGCCTTGCTCGCGGCCAGCGGCCAGACCGGCTTCGTAGCCGGCCTGCTGGCCGGCTTCCAGGCCGGCGGCGTGGCCCAGGGCATGGCCTTCCTCGCGGCCTTCGGCAAGCGCCTGGGCGCGCAACTGGGCCATCACCACTTCGGGATCCGGACCCGGATCGGGTTCGGGCTCGGGCTCCGGTTCGACGACCGCGGGCTCGTCGAACGACAGCATCTGCCAGCGTCGCCAGGCGGCGCTGCGCGAGATGAGTGTCGTGGCGCCGCCGTCCACTTCAGACATACGCATCGTCTCCCTGGTTGCCCAGGACGATCTGGCCGCTTTCCGCCAGGCGACGCGCGATCTGCAGGATCTTCTTCTGTTCGGCCTCGACCTTGGACATGCGGATCGGGCCTTGCGCGTCCAGGTCTTCGCGCAGCATTTCGGCGGCGCGGCTGGACATGTTGCGCAGGAACTTGGCGCGCAGCTCTTCCTGGGCGCCCTTGAGCGCGACCATGAGCGTGTCGTTGTCGATTTCCTTGAGGATGAGCTGGATGGCGCGATCCTCGACGTCGAGCAGGTTGTCGAAGACGAACATCTCGTCGATGATCTTCTGCGCCAGATCGCTGTCGCGCTCGCGCAGGCTGGCGACCACGGTTTCTTCCTCGGCCGAGTTCATCATGTTCAGGATCTCGGCCGCGGTGCGCACGCCGCCCATCTTGCTGCGCTTTGCGCCCTGGCCGGCCAGGACCGAATTCAGGACCTCGGTGAGTTCGGACAGCGCCGCGGGCTGCACGCCGCCGAAAGTGGCGATGCGCAGCATCACGTCGTTGCGCAGGCGGTCCGTCAGGAGCGCCAGCACGCCGGCGGCGCGGTCGCGCTCCAGATGCACCAGGATGGTCGCGATGATCTGCGGATGTTCGTCGCCGATCAGTTCGGCCACGGTGTTCGGATCCAGCCAGTTCAGCGCATCGATGCCGCTGCCGCCTTCGCCGGCTTCCAGGATGTCTTCGATCAGGCCGGCGGCGCGGTCGCTGCCCAGCGCCTTGGTCAGCACGGTGCGGATGTAGTCGTCCGACCCCAGCGTGACGGCCATGAACTGGTCGGCTTCCTGGCGGAATTCTTCCAGCACCACGGCGACGTCGCTGCGGGTGACCTGCTTCAGGCTGGCCATGGCGGCGCCGACCTGCTGGACTTCACGGGCGCTGAGGTATTTGAAGACCTCGGCCGCGGCATCCTCGCCCAGCGACATCATCAGGACGGCGCTGCGCGTCATGCCGTCCAGCGGCGTGGAATCATTTTTCATCTTTGCTCATCCAGGTGCGCAGAACCATTGCAACGGCGCGCGGATCCTTGTTGGCCATCGTGCGGGCGCGTTCCAGGTTGTCCTGGTAGCGGTCCACTTCCTTGGCGCGGGCCGCGTCCTGGGCCTCGCGCGCCGCTTCGATGCGTTCGGCTTCAGCCTGTTCCGGATCGACCGGTGGGTACAGGTAGTCGCCCACCGTGCGGCGCAGTACGCGATACAGCCACAGCGCCAGCACGCCACCGACCAGCCATGCCAGGATCGTCTTGAACAGCGAGATCATTTCCGGATCGCGCCACATCGGCACCGGCGGCGGGCCGTCGTTGAACTGGCTGTTGACCAGGTTGAGCGAGTCCCCGCGGGTCTCGGAGTAGCCCATGGCTTCACGGACGAGGTTGGTCAGCTTGTTCAGTTCTTCCGGCGGCAGGGGCTGCAATTCGCCGTCCTTGTCGCGCATGTAGTTGACGACCACGGCCACGGACAGACGCTTGAGGTTGCCCACCGGCTGCTTGATGTGGCTGATGGTGCGGTCCACTTCATAGTTGGTGGTGGCGTCGCGGCGTTCGTTCAGGTTGCCGGTGACGGCCTGCGTGCCGGTCTGTTGTTGGGTGTTGGCGGGCTGTTGCTGCGGTTGGCCGGGACGGGGCGGCTGCGGTTGCGGCGGATTGGCAATGGGGGCCTGGGGATTTGCCGGCGCCTGGTTCGACAACGCGCCGGGCACGCCCTGGGCGGGATTGACGCCGCGCTGGGTCGAGTCGCTGGTCTGCTGGCTGCGCACGGCGGCCTGGCCGGGCTCCTGGTTCGGGCGGTAGATCTCGGACGTTTCTTCGCGGCGGGCGAAGTCGACGTCGGCGCTGGCCTGGGCGTGGACGTTGGCCGAGCCCACCAGCGGATTGAGGATGGTGAGGATGCGCTCGACCGTGCGCTGTTCCATTTCGCGCACGAAGCGCATCTGATCGGCGTCCATGCCGCGGCCTTCGCCCAGCGGCGCCGACAACAGGCGGCCGTTCTGGTCGACGATGGACACGTTTTCGGCGGTGAGTTCGGGGACGCTCGAGGCGACCAGCCAGGAAATCGCGGAAACCTGGGCGTCGCTCAGGCTGCGGCCGGGATGCATGTTCAGCAGCACCGAGGCGGTGGGCGCCTGGCGCTCGCGCACGAACAGCGACTGGCGCGGCATGGCCAGGTGCACGCGGGCGTGCTGCACGGTGTGCATGGCTTCGATCGAACGTGCCAGCTCGCCTTCAAGACCGCGCTGATAGTTGATCTGTTCCGTGAACTGGCTGGCGCCGAAGCGGGCGTTGTCCATCAGTTCGAAACCGACAGAGCCGCCGCGCGGCAGGCCCTGGGACGCCAGCTGCAGGCGCGCGTCGTACACACGGTCGGCCGGAACCAGCACGGCGGTGCCAGTTTCGTTGTAGCGGTAGGGCACGTTCATCGTTCCCAGCGCCGCCACGATGGCGCCGCCATCGCGATCATCCAGATTGGAGAACAGCACCTTGTACTTGGGTTCGCTGCTCCACATCGCCACGGCGACGATGACCGCAACGAGAGCCGCCGCCGCGCCCAGCAGAATGGGCTTGGGCAGCGCGCGCACCTTCTCCAGCACGGGGAATTTCGTCAGCAGCGACGAACTCAGGGTGGCCTGCTGGTTCATTGGCGGCCCCCGCTGGCCACGCGGAGCTGGAAATGGGACTTCATGTCTGGGTAGGGCAGATTACACATGCAACGTGCTTCTGGTCTGGGGAGAGCGTGGATTATTGCCCCTGAGACGTCCATCCCAATCGTTGAAAACGGCCGGTTTTTGGCGTTACTTATCTCCTATGTCCCCAACAAGGCGAAAGTCGCCGCCACCGCCCAGGCGGGAGGCGGCTGCATACGCGGAAATGTCGGGTTTTTTGGCGGTTCTTGTCGGCTATGAACCGGGGGGATCGGGGTTACGCTGTGCGCAACATTGGCGTAATCCCCATCAGCAAGGAATCAGGTAATGGCTGTATCAGGCTTGTCCGGCATCGAAAGCATGCTTCAGCAGATGCGCGCGGTAGTAAGCAAGGCAGAAACCGGTAACTTCGCCGCAGGTGAAGTGGTCGGCCAGCCGGATGGCTTTGCCGCGGAACTGCAACGCTCCATTCGCCGCGTGACTTCCGCCCAGAACGCCGCCACGGCGCAGGCCAAGGCTTTCGAACTGGGCGCACCCGATATTTCCCTCAACGACGTCATGATCGACATGCAGAAGGCCAGCATCGGCTTCCAGACGGCCGTGCAGGTACGCAACAAGCTGGTTGCGGCCTACAAGGAAATCTCCTCGATGGCGGTCTGAGCCTCGTTGCGGGGACGGTGTTTCCGCCTGGGTCGGAAGCGCGAACAGGCATCGGGCGGGGCGCATGCGACGCATGTCCCCGCGGCCAGCCATCAATTGCGCTGGGCGCCTCTTTCCAGGCGCCAGACTACCTGCTGCAGCCAGTTCTCCTGGCGCGCATCCAGATTGAGAAAAATTGCGCCAAGGTGGCTCACCGGCGGTTCGCCAGTGAGCGACACATGCCTGGGCGCCGGTTCGTCCGGATCGGACGACTGCACCATGGGCTGGCCCGAAACCGGATACACATTGCGCACCTCCAGACTGGCATTGAGCTTGCCATGGTCGCCGAAATCCAGCTGCACGTTTTCCATCACGGTGCCGCGCTCCGGCAACGCGGGGACCGCCAGCCCTGCGCGCAGGCCCACGCCGTCCACCGAGATATCGCGTATCGTGAACGTGTAGGGTTTGTCGGCGGGGGAGGCTTGCCAACTGGCGCGGCACACGTTGGCGGCCGCGATAAGGGAAGCGCGGAACATCTTGCGGCGCTGGATGCGGGCCAGGCGCTCCGGGAATGGCGAGACCAGCGCGGCGCTGCCGTCGTCGAAATGAATGATCTGGGGCCGCTGCACGCGAAAGCGGATCTGCACGCCGCCATAGGCGGTGGCATGGAAATGGAAAGTGGTGCCGCTCAGCAAGCCCATGGAGTCGGATTGCTCGAAGTCCGCCCCGGCATAATCGCGCGGCCTCCAGAAGAACTCGCCGGCCTGCTTGTCCACGCCCAGGATCAACACCGCCATCTCGCGGTCCGCGGCGTCGCGAACGAGGATGTGGCTGTCGGGGTGGGTCAGCTCGAACAGGGCCGAGCGCATCTCTTCAGGCCGGGTCAGCAGAAACTCCGGGTCGCTGGCATCCAACACTTTGGTTTTCCTCAGGTAATAGGGTCAGGCGGGCGCTGCGGGTTCGGGGAACTCGCGCGATTCCAGGCGGTAGAGCCAGGCCAGCAATTCTGCCACCGCTACATAGAGTTGGGGGGGAATATGTGCGTCCAGGTCCACCTGCATCAGCAGGCCGACCAATTCGCGCGATTCGTGGACGTAGAGGCCGTTATCCTGGGCTGCGCGGACGATGGTGTCCGCGAGCTGGCCGTAGCCCTTGGCGACCACACGCGGCGCGCCGTCCTTGTCATCGTAGGAAATGGCAACCGCCGCATTGCGGTTGGCGTTCGGGTCCGAGCCCGGCGAGGGGGTGAAGCGGCTCATCAGATATCGGCCGGGAATTCGGGGCGCGGTTCCACCACGCTCACCGACAGATTGCTCAGGGTCAGGCCGGCGGCCAACAGGCGTGCTCGCAGCCCGTCCGAGGAGTCATTGATTTCGGCGGCGCTGTGCGGCGCGATGAGTTGCAGGACGATCTGATCGCCGGCCAGGTTCAGCCGGGCATCGACCAGGCCCAGGCGGGGCAGGTCCAGCTTCAGGCGCGTGGCCCAGGTGGACATCGCCGACTCCGGGTCGCCGCCGTAGGGATCACGCTCGACTTCCCATTCCATGGGTGTGCCCGGCCAGGCTTCGCCTTGCCAGGTCAGTGTCTGGTTGGCCAGCACGTCCAGCTGCTGACGGACGAGCACGGTCAGGTCCTGGTGGATGCCGCTGATGGGTGCGCCGGGCGTGGCGTTGCCGGAGGTGCCATGGCTGGGGGCCGCGTCGCCGCCCGAGCGGCTGGC
>NZ_DATCUY010000676.1:0-6777 GCF_036567245.1 Achromobacter sp.
GGTGGCGGATTGGCTGGCGCAAGCCAGTGTGGATGAGATGCGGGAGGTCATAGCGGATTATGGCGAAGAACGGTTTGCTTTTCAGGTTGCAAAGGCGATTGCTGCTCGCCGCGCAACAAGGCCGCTGCGCACCACGCTCGAACTTGCCGAGTGCGTCGCCAGCGCCGTCCGCACGCGCGAAAAGGGGCAGCATCCGGCCACACGCACCTTTCAAGCTCTACGGATTTACATCAATCGGGAACTCGAAGAGCTCGCGCGCACCCTCGCGGCAGCTCTAGACCTGCTCGCCCCGGGAGGGAGGTTGGCGGTGATCAGCTTTCATTCGCTCGAAGACCGCATGGTCAAGCAGTGCATCGCGGCGGCGGCTCGTCCGGCCGCCGCGCATGCGCGCCTGCCCCTGCGGGAAAGCGAAATGCCTCAGCCGGTCCTGCGCTCCCTCGGACGCGTGCTGGCCGAAGACGATGAGGTTTCGGCCAACGCCCGCGCCCGTTCCGCCGTCCTGCGCGTCGCCGAACGCACCGAAACGCCGTTGCCCGCCGAGGGCGGCTTCGCGTTCGTGAAGATCGGCTCGCTGCCGGGCAGCGACCTGGCTCCTCCGCCGCGCCGCGGCAAGGGGGGGCGTCGCTAATGGGTCGCGTCAACCTGATCGTTGCGGCTTTGCTGATGCTGTCGGCCATTTCCCTGGTCACCAGCCGGTATCAGTCGCGCCAGCTCTTCATCGAGCTGGGCCGCGATCAGGCGCACGCACGCGACCTCGAAACCAGTTGGCGGCGTCTGCAGCTCGACCGAGCCGAACTCGCCCGCAACGCGCGGGTGGACGCTATCGCGCGTGACGGCCTGAAGATGATTTCCATCGTTCCGGACCGCACGCTGTACATGAATCAGGCGCCTGTCTCCGCCAGCGGAGGCGCGCAATGAAACGCGTCCCCTTCTTCGACAACCCCGTGCTGCGCGGGCAATTGCCCACGTGGCGCGCGCGCCTGGTGCTGATCCTGCTGTTCGGCGGATTCACCGTGCTGGCCGGCCGCGCGTTGTTCCTGCAGGGGCTGTCCACTGAATTCCTGCAGCAGCAGGGCGAGCGGCGCTATGAGCGCACGCTGACCCTGGCCGCCACGCGCGGCAAGATCATGGACCGCAATGGCGCGGTGCTGGCCTCCAGCGTGCCGGCGCGCGCCATCTGGGCGATTCCCGAAGACGCCAAGCAGGCCACTGCGGCGCAGATGGACACCTTGGCGAAGCTGCTGGAAACGCCCTTGGCCGATCTGCGCCACCGCCTCGTCGACGAAGACAAGAACTTCGTCTACCTGAAGCGCCAGGTCTCCATGGACGTGGCCGACAAGATCAAGCAGTTGGGCATGCCGGGCGTGCACCAGCAGCCCGAGACTCGCCGCTACTACCCGGATGGCGACGTGATGGCCCACGTGGTGGGTTTCAACAGCGTCGAGGACCAGGGGCAGGAAGGCGTCGAACTGACGTTCAACCAGCAGTTGTCGGGACGTCCGGGCAGCCGCCGCGTCATCAAGGACCGGCTGGGCCGCGTGATCGAGGACGTGCAGGCCGTGACCCTGCCGGTGGACGGCCGCGACCTGCGTCTGTCGATCGACACCCGCCTGCAGTACCTGGTGTTCAAGGCCCTGAAGGACGCCATGGACAAGCACCAGGCCAAGGGCGCGACCGCCGTGGTCGTGGACGTGCACACGGGCGAGATCCTGGCCCTGGCCAACGTGCCGACCTTCGATCCGAACAAGCGTGAAACCTTCCATGGTTCCAAGCTGCGCAACCAGGCCATCACCGACACTTTCGAGCCTGGCTCGATCATGAAGCCGTTCACCGCCGCGCTGGCGCTGGACCTGGGCCGCATCAGCACCAAGACCCTGTTCGAAACCGGCAATGGCCGTTTCCAGTATCAAGGCAGCACGATCAGCGATGTGAGCCGCAACGGCACGCTGGACGTGGCCGGCGTGCTGCGCAAGTCCAGCAACATCGGCATGACGATGATCTCCGAGAAGCTGGAATCCCGCGAAATGTGGGACCGCTTCACCGAATTGGGCCTGGGTCAGGCGCCCCAGGTGGGATTTCCCGGCGCGGCGCCCGGCCGCCTGCGTCCGTGGGACCGCTGGCGCCTGATCGAAAAGGCCACGATGGCCTATGGCTACGGCCTGTCGGTGTCGCTGCTGCAGGTGGCGCGCGCCTATACCGTTTTCGCCCGCAATGGCGACATGGTGTCGCTGACGCTGGTCAAGCGCGACAGCGACCCCACCAGCGTCAAGATCTACACGCCCAAGACCACCGAAATGGTGCGCGGCATGCTGGAAGCGGCCGCTGGTCCTGAAGGCACCAAGGCCGCCCAGGTGCAGGGCTATCGCGTGGCCGGCAAGAGCGGCACGGCGCGCAAGATCGTCGACGGCAAGTACAGCATGCAGCGTTATCGGAGCTCCTACGTGGGCTTCGCTCCGGTGTCGGATCCGAAGATCGTCGTGGCCGTGTCCATCGACGAGCCGACGGTTGGCGGCTATTACGGCGGCGCTATCGCCGCGCCCGTGTTCTCCCAGATCGTGGGGGGGAGCTTGCGGCTGATGGGGGTGCGCCCGGACGCGCCCTTCGAATCCACAATTGTTGCTGGTCTCAAGGAGCCAGGCAGATGAGCGCCAAAGGCTTCCTCTTCAACCCTGTCGCCACGGTTGCCGAAACCGTGGCGTGGTTGCATTCGCGCGTGTCGTTGACCGCGCACCTCAAGCTGGACTCCCGCGAGATCGAGCCGGGCGATGTTTTCGTCGCCTGCCCGGGTCTGTCCAGCGACGGACGTCTCTATATAGAGAAGGCGTTGGCGCTGGGCGCCAGCGCGGTATTGTTCGAAGCCCCCGCCAACGATGCCGTAGCGGCGGTGGCGGACCAGGCCCCGATGCTGCCGGTGACCGGCCTGCGCGCCCTGTTGGGCGAGCTGGCCGACACCTGGTATGGCCGGCCCTCGGCCGAGCTGGCGGTGGTGGCGGTGACGGGCACCAACGGCAAGACTTCATCGGTGCAATGGATCGCGCATGCGCTGAGCCGCAATGACAAGCCCTGCGGCACCATTGGCACCCTGGGCGCCGTGCTGCCCGATGGGCAGACGCTGGGCGGCGACCTGACGACGCCCGACGTGCTGACCGTGCATCGCACGCTGGCCGCCATGCGCGACGCCGGCGCCAAGGCCGTCGCCATGGAGGCATCCTCCATCGGCATCGAGCAGGGCCGGATGGACGGCGTGCGTGTTGCGTTGGCCGCCTTCACCAATTTGACCCGCGACCATCTCGATTATCACGGCACGATGGAACGGTACGAGGCCGCCAAGGCGCGCCTGTTCCGCTGGCCGGGCCTGACCGCAGCCGTGATCAACGCCGACGACGAAGCCGGACGCCGGCTGATCGCCGATCTGCCTGCCGGCATGGCCATGGGCTACAGCCTGAGCGCTGACCCGGCGATTCCCGCCGGCATGCGCGCGCGCGATCTCCAGGCCACCGCCCAGGGCCAGATCTTCACGCTGGTGTCGCCGCATGGCGAGGCTCAGATCGTGACCCGCCTGCTGGGCGCGCACAACGTGTCGAACCTGCTGCTGGTGGCGGGCGTGCTGTATCAATTGGGTCTGCCGTTTGCGCAGATCGCGCGCGAGCTGGCAGCGACGGACCCCGTCGACGGCCGCCTGCAGACCGTGGATCCGGTGGCGCACAGCACCCAGGCCGCTACGGGCCGAGGCGCGCTGGTGGTGGTGGACTACGCGCATACGCCCGACGCGCTGTCGCGGGCGCTGTCCGCCTTGCGCGCCGTCGCGACCGCGCGCTCGGGTCGCCTGATCTGCCTGTTCGGCTGCGGTGGCGAGCGCGATCCGGGCAAGCGCCCCGAGATGGGCCGTATCGCCGCCGACCTGGCCGACCACGTGGTCGTGTCCAGCGACAACCCGCGCACCGAATCGCCCGAAGCCATCGTCGAACAGATCCTGGCCGGCATTCCCGACAGCGTGCGCCCCGACGTGCAGGTGGACCGTGCGCGCGCCATCATGCAGACCATCTGGGCGGCTGCGCCCGATGACGTGGTGCTGCTGGCCGGCAAGGGGCATGAAACCTATCAGGACATCGGGGGCGAGAAGCTGCCCTTCGATGACCGCGAATGGGCGCGGCTGGCGCTGCTGGTGCCGCAGGTCAAGGGCGTGTCCACCGACACCCGCCGCATCGGCCAGGGCGAATTGTTCGTGGCGCTGGTGGGCGAGAACTTCGACGCGCACAACTATCTGGACCAGGCCGAGGCACGCGGCGCCTGCGCGGCCGTGGTGGCGCATGCCGTGCCTGATGCCAAGCTGCCGCAACTGGTGCTGGGCGACACGCGCATCGCGCTGATGCGCATTGGCGCCGCCTGGCGCGCGCAGTTCGCGCTGCCCGTGGTGGCGGTGACCGGCAGCAACGGCAAGACCACGACCAAGGAAATGATCTCGGCCATGCTGGCCGAGTGGCAGGGCGAGGCGGGCCGCCTGGCGACCGCCGGCAACCTGAATAACGACATCGGCGTGCCGCTGACCCTGCTGCGCTTGCGGCCGGAGCACCGGGCAGCCGTATTCGAGCTGGGCATGAACCACCCCGGCGAGATCGCGCAATTGGCTGCGATCGCCGCGCCCACGGTGGCGCTGGTGACCAACGCCCAGCGCGAGCACCAGGAATTCATGCACAGCGTGGAAGCCGTGGCCCACGAGAACGGCGCGGCCATCGCGGCGCTGCCCGAGGACGGCGTCGCAGTCTATCCCGGCGATGAGCCTTATTCGGCGATCTGGGACGCGCTGGCCGAGCCGCGACGCGTGCTGCGCTTCGGTCTGCAACCCGGCCTGGACGTGTATGCCGAGCAGATTCTCGCGGACGTGCACGCTACGCGTTGCCGCGTGGTGACCCCGGTGGGCGTCGCGGATCTGGCGCTGCCGGTGCCGGGCCTGCATAACCTGCGCAACGCGCTGGCGGCTATCGCCAGCGCGATCGCCGCCGGCGCGCCCCTGGAAGGCGCGGTGCGTGCCCTGGCCGGGTTCAGCCCGGTCGCGGGCCGCATGCAGCACAAGCATATGAGTGACGGAACGTTGCTCATTGATGACACCTACAATGCCAACCCCGACTCGGTGCGCGTGGCCGTGGACGTGCTGGCCCGCATGGCCGGCAAGCGCGTCCTGGTGCTGGGCGACATGGGCGAGGTCGGGGACAACGGCCCCGCCATGCATGTCGAGGTGGGCAATTACGCGCGCGAGCATGGGCTCGACGCGCTCATCACGCTAGGCGAAGCCAGCCGGGCGGCCGCGGCCGCATTCGGTGTGGGGGCGCACGCCTGCGCATCGGTAGACGAAGTGGTTGCCGCGTTGCGCGGCTTGCGCGCGTCCTGCGTATTGATAAAGGGATCGCGCTTTATGCGCATGGAGCGGGTGGTGACGGCTTTTTCTACGAATGAAGGTGTGGCGGCCAAGGGGCAGGGAGAGCAGAATGCTGCTTGAAATCGCCCGCATGCTGTCTGACGATGTACGCGCGCTGGGGGTGTTCGAATACATCACCTTGCGCGCCGTGCTGGCGTGCGCGACCGCGCTTTTGATCGGCCTGGTGGCTGGTCCGCGCGTGATCCGCAAACTGACCGAGATGAAGATCGGCCAGGCCGTGCGCTCCTACGGCCCGGAAACCCATCTGGTCAAGACGGGCACCCCCACCATGGGCGGTGTGCTGATCCTTATTTCCATCGCCATCAGCACCTTGCTGTGGGCGGACTGGACCAACCGCTTCGTGTGGGTGGTGCTGCTGGTGACTTTCGGCTTCGGCTGGATCGGCTGGATGGACGACTACCGCAAGGTGGTTTATCGCGATCCGGAAGGCATGCCCGCGCGGCAGAAATTCTTCTGGCAGGCCACCATCGGCATCGTGGCCGCGGTGTATCTGGCGTTCGCCGTGTCGGCGCCCGCCAATACCGAGCTATGGCCCTTGTTCAAGGCCTGGGTCGGCAGCGGCTTCACGATGCCCCTGCCGACGCGCGCCGACCTGATCGTTCCGTTCTTCAAGAGCGTGAGCTACCCGCTGGGCGTGCTGGGCTTCGTGGCGCTGACCTGGGCCGTCATCGTGGGCACCAGCAATGCCGTGAACCTGACCGACGGCCTGGATGGCCTGGCCATCATGCCCACCGTCATGGTGGGCAGCGCGCTGGGCATCTTCGCGTACGTGGTCGGCCGTGTGGACTATTCCAAGTATCTGCTATTCCCCTATATCCCGGGCGCATCGGAACTGATGGTGCTGTGCGCCGCGATTGGCGGCGCCGGTCTGGCGTTTTTGTGGTTCAACGCGTATCCGGCGCAAGTCTTCATGGGCGACGTGGGCGCGCTGGCGCTGGGCGGCGCATTGGGCACCATCGCGGTCATCGTGCGCCAGGAAATCGTGCTGTTCATCATGGGCGGCGTGTTCGTGGTCGAGACCCTTTCCGTGATGATCCAGGTGACGTGGTTCAAGTACACCAAGCGACGTTATGGAACAGGTAGACGCATTTTCCGCATGGCCCCGTTGCATCATCACTTTGAAGTGGGTGGCTGGAAAGAAACCCAGGTGGTCGTGCGTTTCTGGATCATCAGCATGATGCTGGTGCTGATTGGCCTCTCTACCCTGAAGTTGCGATGAATACGATGGAAACCTCCCGCGCAGACGCGCCGCTCGTCCTGATCCTCGGATTGGGCGAGACGGGTGTCGCCGCCGCTCGCTGGTGCGCCCGCCTGGGCGCCCGCTTGCGCGTGGCTGACAC
>NZ_DATCUY010000677.1:0-37256 GCF_036567245.1 Achromobacter sp.
TGTGCACCGGCGCCTTCCTGCTGGCCGACGCCGGCCTGCTGGACGGGCGGCGCGCCACCACGCACTGGCATTGGGCCGACGCCTTGCAACAGCGCCACCCGCGCGTGCAGGTCGAGGCCGACCGCATCTACATCGCCGACGGGCCGGCTTGGACCTCCGCCGGCATGACGGCGGAAATGGACCTGGCGCTGGCGCTGGTGGAAAAGGACCTGGGCGCCGACATCGCGCGCTCGGTGGCGCACCGCCTGGTCATGCACCAGCGCCGTTCGGGCGGCCAATCGCAGCACTCGGAAATGCTCAGGCTTGCGCCCAAATCCGATCGCATCCAGCAAGCGCTGGAACATGCCCGCCGCAACCTCGCCCAGCCCCTGAGCGTGGAGGATCTGGCCCAGGCCGCCAGCCTGAGTCCGCGTCAGTTCAGCCGCGTGTTCACGGCCGAAACCGGCCAGTCGCCCGCAAAAGCCATCGAGGGACTGCGGCTGGAGGCCGCGCGCCTCATGATAGAAAGCAGCCGCCACCCGCTGGAAGTGGTGGCCAGGGAGACCGGTTTCCGCGACCGGCGCCACCTGCGCGAGGCCTTCCTGCGCGGCTTCGGCATGCCGCCTCAGTCCGTGCGGCGCGACGCGCGGGCCGGCCCGCCAGCCCCCTGAGCCGGCGCCAATTGCTCCCCCGCCGCCTGCCTGCGGTCCAGTACAATCCGCGTTTGGCGACGTTGTGCTCGCCCGTTTTGTCTGGATCCCTGCATGTTGCGACTGTCTGAAATCAAGCTGCCGTTGAATCACACGCCCGAAGAATTGCCTGCCGCGATTCTCAAGAAACTAGGCGTTCCGGCCAGCGACCTGCGCAGCCACACCGTGGCATCTCGCAGCTACGACGCGCGCAAGAAACACAACATCCTGCTGATCTACACGCTGGATATCGACGTCGCAAACGAAGCGGCGCTGCTCCAGCGCTTTCACGACGACCGCAACGTCAAGCCCACGCCAGATACCGAATACAAATTCGTCGCCCAGGCGCCCGCCAACCTGGACAAGCGCCCCATCGTCATCGGCACCGGCCCCTGTGGCCTGTTTGCCGGATTGGTCCTGGCGCAGATGGGTTTCAAGCCCATCATCCTAGAACGCGGCAAGGCGGTGCGCGAGCGCACCAAGGACACCTGGGGCCTGTGGCGCAAGCGGGTGCTGAACCCGGAATCGAACGTGCAGTTCGGCGAAGGCGGCGCCGGCACGTTCTCCGACGGCAAGCTGTACAGCCAGATCAAGGACCCCAAGCACTACGGCGAAAAAGTGCTCAAGGAATTCGTGCTGGCCGGCGCGCCGGAAGAGATCCTGTACGTGAGCAAGCCGCACATCGGCACGTTCCGCCTGGTCGGCATGGTCGAAGTCATGCGCGACACCATCACCAAGCTGGGCGGCGAGGTCCGGTTCTCCAGCAAGGCCGAAACGCTGCACCGGGAAAATGGCCGGATTACCGGCGTAACCTTGGCCAGCGGCGAGCATATCGAGGCCGACCACGTCGTGCTGGCCATCGGCCACAGCGCGCGCGACACCTTCCAGATGCTGCATGACCAGGGCGTGTTCATGGAGGCCAAGCCGTTCTCTATCGGTTTCCGCATCGAGCATCCGCAATCGCTGATCGACAAAGCCCGCTTCGGCCCCAACGCCGGCCATCCGATCCTGGGAGCGGCGGATTACAAGCTGGTGCATCACGCCAATAATGGACGCTCGGTGTACAGCTTCTGTATGTGTCCGGGCGGCACCGTGGTGGCCGCCACATCCGAACCCAACCGCGTGGTCACCAACGGCATGAGCCAGTACTCGCGCAACGAACGCAACGCCAACGCGGGCATCGTGGTCGGCATCTCGCCCGAAGTCGATTATCCCGAGCATGTGCTGGCGGGCGTGGATTTCCAGCGCCAATGGGAATCCCAGGCATTCGAACTGGGCGGCCGCGACTACAGCGCGCCGGGTCAGCTGGTCGGCGATTTCATCGCGGGCAAGGCCTCGACCGAATTCGGCTCCGTGCTGCCGTCTTACACGCCGGGCGTGCATCTCACCGACCTGGCGACCGCCCTGCCCGAGTTCGCCATCACCGCCATCCGCGAGGCGCTGCCGGTCTTCGACAAGACCATCAAGGGTTTCGGCATGCACGACGCCGTGCTCACGGGCGTCGAAACCCGCACTTCATCGCCGATACGCATCAAGCGCGACAACGAAACCTTGCAAAGCATCAACACCGAGGGTTTGTTCCCGGCGGGCGAAGGCGCGGGCTATGCCGGAGGGATCCTGTCGGCGGGCGTGGACGGCATCAAGATCGCCGAGGCGGTGGCCACGAGCATCATGAGCCGGCAGCGCCAGGCCGCCTGACGCACGCATCACAGCACACCTCAACGCCGCGGCCGGTGGCCGGCCTCCTAGCGGCCGCTCTGCGGATCGACGTCCGGCAACGCCCCCGCCCCTCCCGGATCGCCGCTATCGTGTGCCCGGCGAAGCCCCAATTTTTCCGTGTCCACTTCCTCGATCACGACATGGGTCTACGCCGGAGGTCGTTCTCAATCCAGCTTGGGATCAGGAAACGGCAGCTTATCCTGGGAAACGCTGGGCTGCGCTTTCCACTTGCCGTCCTGCTTGTAGAAGTCCATTTGGTTCTCGCTGACCGCGGCCCCCAAGGTCACCGCGACCGTGCAGGCGACCTGGCCCGGATACGTGGCATCGACCGCCGGAATGCAGGTTCCCAGTTTGACCTTGGACGGCCGGGGCATGCCCGTGTCCGCCAGCATGTCGACGATCGCATCCGTCGCTTCGGGAATGGAAGGCAGGATCAGGTCCTGGGCCCGGACCATGCCACCCGCCCCCAGCAATGCAATCATCGACGCCACGGAAATCAAGGGCTTGAACATGCGCCAGCTCCATCACAATTGAGACCGGCGCAGCTTAAAGGAAGCGGCCTCGCACCACCGTAACAGAGCGATACGCAACTATTCCTAAGGCAGCATCTGAGGGTTGTAGACCACTTCCCACAAATGTCCGTCCGGATCCATGAAGTAGCCCGCGTAGCCGCCATAGAAGGTGTCGCCCGCCGCTTTGACCACGCTGGCGCCCGCGCCGCTGGCCTGCAGCATCACCGCGTCCACCTCGCCCTTGGAACGCACATTGTGTCCCAATGTGAATTCCAGAGAGCCGCCCGGTCGCAACGCAATGCCCGTGTCGGCAGCCATGCTCGCGCGCGGCCAGACGGCAAGTTTCACGCCATTCTGCAGGTCGAAGAACGCGACCGCGCCGTGTTCGAACTCCTTGCCGATGATGCCCTCGGTCGACAGCCCCAGCCCATCGCGATAGAAAGCCACCGATCGTTCCAGATCATCGACGCCCAGCGTGATGACCGTGATTCTTGGTTCCATGAGATGCTCCGAAAATGAGTTCGACTGCCAGAATAGCCTGTGCGAAGCAATCCACGCCCGCCGGCCGCGGCGCGGGGCGGGAAGCAAAGTCTCAGTAGTCCCTCGCCTCGTCGAACCAGCGCTGCGTCTGCGCTTCGCTTATACCCAGCCGTTCGACCTGAGCAAGCTGGCTGAACTGCCACACCGCCTCGCCTATGTCTTCGCGCTCCGCGGTCTCGATCCCCTTCATGCCGTTGAAGTGGCGGGCAAAGGCGGAGATTGCGGCTTGCACCTCGGCGGCATTGCTTGCGCTTTCCAGCGCCGACCGGGCCGTGTCGTAGGCGGTATTCGCCGACTTCGCCATGCGGCTGTTCCAGCCCGAGAATGGCCGGCCGTATTCGCTTTGCCACCACTCCCGCTTGCGCAGTTGGGAGACGGAGTTGTAACCGCCCCATGCGCGGACCTTCTCCCGCGCCTTCATCTGCGCCTTCAAGCGCTTGCCTGCGGCTTCGTCGACGTTGTAGGCGATGAACCTATCCAGCGCGGGCCAACTGGCCAGTTCCGGCAAGCCGTCCAGATCGGGCGTGAACCGGATCTCCAGACTCGTCAGGCGCGGCAGGCGGGCAAGCGCCTCCCAGCCGCTGAAGCTGCCCCAGAGCGACAGACTCTCCAACGCCGGAAAGCGATCGATTCCCTGCAGCGAAATGGGCTGCCCCAGCGGCGCGCCGTGCAGCGCCAGCGCGCGCACTTCCTGCAGCGGGCCGAGGTCGGGCAAGGCGTAAGGCGCCGCGCCAGTCCGGCGCCCCAGCGCCGGCCGCAGCAACAACATGTCGGGCAGTTCGCCCGCCACGGCAACGCGCGTCAGGTCGCCAAACAGCTCCAGGTCACGGATCTGAGGCAACCTGGCTTCAAGATGCCCCGACACCTGGTCCAGCCGGATGCGCAGCGTCTCGATTCTTGCCGCGCCTGCGTCGATGGCGCGCCTGCCTGAGTATGCCGGCGCCCAGCTGAACTGCTCGATTTCACGATCCTGCGACCAGCCGAAGAAACCGCTGTCGTTGCCGTAATAATCGATATGCCGCGGCCACGGCGAGCCGGCAGGCGTGGAGAACGGTTCAAATGCAGCCCAGTTGATGGCCTCGTCGCCAGCCACGTGCAGATCAGCCTTCTTGCCCATGCTGGCCGGGCCGATGATCAGATTGCCGCGCCCTGCTTCGCGTGCGAAGACGTGGCTGCCCGCCGCGGTCAGGTTCACCTGATAATGCCCTGCCTCGCTCACCGAGCCTGCGGGCTCGCCGGACACGTCTATGGGTACGGACACACTACTCTCCTTTTGCTTGGCGGAATCCACTGATGGCAATCCCGCCGTTGCATTTACGCCTGCGCAGGCTCGCCGTCCACGCGGAAGAACAAACCGGTTTGCCCCTTCAGGCCGGCATCCAGGAACTCGAACTCGACGCGCCTGCCCGGTTCAACCACGTCGCCCAGGTACTCGACCCGATACATCACGCCGCCGATACGGTAGTTGTGGACCAGCGAGACGATCGATGAATTGGGACTGCGCAGCCGGTAAACCACGGCCTCTTCGACCACGCCCCGCACCCCATGCTTGTAGATCCCTCGCTTCAATTTGCGGCTGCGCATGCCGAACAACATCGCCAGGATCGCGAAGATCGCGGCCACGAACAGCAGCGGCGGCAGAAACAACCCTCCCACCAGCGGCACCAGGGCAAATATGAGCATGAACTTGCGCGCGTCCAACTCTTCCCGGCGCACGGCGGCGCGGTCGGCGTCGCTGATCTCCTCCACGGCGACCAGGGACTCCGCGCTCATGGGGTACTCCGCCCGCAACAGCACGGCAGGCGCGTCTGGCTGCAAGGTCAGCAGGTGCAGGCGCACGGGCAGATCCGTCAAGCCCACGGCCGTCGCCGGCCCGTGCCCGCTGCGGGTGTCGCTGGCGATCTCGTTCCAGAACGGCAAGGCTGCCTCCACGCGCTGCTCACCGAATCCGTAGCACACGCCCGGCGTCGAGCCGCCCGGACCGAATGAGGTCAGCCGGCCTGATACGATCTGCTTGGCCAACCGTCCCTTGAGCGCCCGGTCAAGGCTGCGCCAGCCTCGCGGAATGCGCAGCAGCTTGCGCCCGAAAAATACCGCCAGCGCTCCCATCACGGTGATGGCCGCCAGCAGTATCGCGCCCACGCCGAAGTCCAGCGTGCGCCACTCGGACAGGCCAAGCGCGATAAAGGTCAACACGGCAAGCGCCAGCAGCAGCACCACGAAGACGCCGAACCCGGCCATCAGCAGTCTCCCGCGGCTGCATTTGCGCAGCAGCAGGATGTCGTCGTCAGTAAGCGGGGCGTCCTCGACTTGCAGGGTCTGGTTCATGCGCTGATCGCTGCCTCCCTTGCTCAATAGGTTCCGATGGGAACCTCGATCTTCAGCGGCGCGCCGCCATTGGCTGGGCGCAGGCTATACGTGTAAACGCCGCCATCATCGTCGGCGAGCGCCGTATCCTTGCGCTCCACGGCATAGCGCTGACCATCGATCTCCAGCGTGCGTGCTGCGGCCGCATCGGCATGGTCGGGCACCAGCAGTCCGCCGACCCCGTCGCCGACATCGGCGAACTCGTAGTCGCGCAACTCCCCGTCGACCCGCAGCAACTGCACGCGCGGCCGGTAAGGCGCCGCGTCCAGGTTCCAGCCATTGGTCAGATCGGTGATCCAAGGGCCCGGAATGTCATAGACGCTACCCAGCTGCTCCTCTGAAACCTCCGGCCCTTCCACCACCAGGCAGCACACCACCTTCCCCGCGCGGGAGTCGTAGACCGCCCAGTTGCTGCCGATGGCCGCCACGCTGGGCAGCATCGAGAAATGGAATTGCCGGCCGAACTGGCTGTCCGACACCTGGCGCCAGCCTCCGACATTGGGGGCAGGCGCAAACGATTGCGCCTGGCTGGCCATTGCCATCAGAACGCCTGCGGCCAGGGCGCCTGCTCGGAACAGTAAACGGATCATCTGAGTGCCTGCCTTGGACTTGTGGAGGTCATCCGACTCGGGACTTGGACCTTGCGCCGGCATAGTACCAGTGCCGGTCCCGCGGCCACGGACTGTGCGCCTCCGCCCTGCCGGCTGCCTGCAATCTTGGCTACTATCGATGCATGCTCCCTCTCATTACTCCCGCCATCGCCTCACAGGTCGCCGCGGCCAGACACCTCATCGAACGGCACCTGGGCGCCGACATCGTCGCCATCCACCTGTTCGGCTCCGCCGTGGACGGCGGGCTGCAACCCCACAGCGATATCGACCTGCTCGTCACCGTGGCCCAGCCGCCCGGCGAGGCTGCGCTGCGCGCGCTGGCCATGGCCTTGTTGACCATATCCGCCTCGCCGGGCTCTTCGCCCAGCTTGCGCGCGCTGGAAGTCACCGTACTGGCGCGTGAACACATCGTGCCCTGGCGCCACCCGGCCAGGCGCGAACTCCAGTTCGGCGAATGGCTGCGTGCCGATCTGGAAGCGGGCGTCATCGAACCGCCCATGACGGACCCCGACCTGGCCATCCTGCTCACCAAGGCCCGTGGTCACAGCATCTCCATCATCGGCCCGCAGGCCGACCAGGTATTCGAGGCCGTGCCTCGCGAGGACCTGAGACGCGCGCTGCTCGACACCGTCGCGCAGTGGAACTCACCCGAAGACTGGGCCGGCGATGAAAAACACATCATCCTCGCGCTGGCGCGCATCTGGTACACGGCCGTATCTGGCGACATCGCCTCCAAGGAACTGGCGGCGACGTGGCTGCTGGAAAGGTTGGAGCCCCCCTATCGAGCCGTCCTCGGCAAGGCGCGGGCGATCTATCTGGGGCAAGAGGAAGACGATCTGGCGCAACGGCATCAGGCCGAAACCGCGGCGTTCATCAGCCACGCCCGTGCCGCTATTGAGGGACTGGCCGGCGTCCGATAAACCTGGGACAGGTGCACGACAGGCTTGTCTGCGTAGACACAACGGGCAGCCTCTCCGTCATCACGGTTTCAGGTCGATTTCCATGCGCACGAAATCGCCGCGATACGTCACTTCGCCCAGGTAGATGACGCGGCGCTCCGGTCCGGTGAACACGCGCCGGACTTCCGCCACGGGCGCATTCACATTGATGCCCAGATGCCGCGCCACCTCGACGTCGGCCGTCGAAATGGTCAGCACCTGGCGGGCGGAGACGATATCCACCGAGGACATGCCCATCAGAATAGGGATGACGGTTTCCTTGCGGAAACGCGTGGGGTGCTTTGCGAAGATCGCGGCATCCAGGTAGATATTGATGACGCAATACGGCTGCCCGTTGCGCGTATGGATCCGCCGCATGAAGACATACTTCTCCGCGGCGACGCCGTCGGACTCGTTCAGCAAGGGCGTGCGCGTCGACTCGTCGATGTTGAGTATGGTCGGGTGCGTATCCCGATAGACGCTGGACAGGTTCTCGAGCGTGGTCTCGACACGGAACCAACGGTTGTCCTGGGGCTCCCCGGTCACGAAGGTGCCGCGCCCCCGCTGCGGTGAAAGCAAGCCGTCGCGGGTGAGCCTGTCGATTGCCTGGCGCACCGTGACCTTGGCCACGTGGAACTCCTCGGCCAACGCGTCGAGCGAGGGCAATTTGTCACCGTTCTTCCACACGCCCTTCAGGATCCGCTGCCGGAACAGATCCGAAAGTTGAACGTACAGAGGGGCTTGGGCGGTGTCGAGAATCATGGCGTCAAAGTGTCCGCGACTATATCACGCGCTTGCGGCCGGCCAGCGCCGCGCGCGTCCTCCAGGATCAGCGCGGCGCCCTTCTCGCCGATCATGATGGCGGCGGCGTTGGTGTTCGTCGACACCATGCGGGGCATGACCGAAGCGTCGACGACCCGCAGGCGCTCTATCCCGCGAACGCGCAAGCGCGCGTCGACCACCGATCCAGCGTCGCCGCCCATGCGGCAGGTGCCGACAGGATGGAACACCGTGCCGCCCTTGTTGCGGGCGAATTGCTCCAAGGCGGCGGCAGTCGCCACGTCGTTCCCCGGCAGGTATTCGTCGCCGGTCACCAGGTCGCGGAACGATGGCTGCGCGTAGATATCGCGCAACATGCGCAACCCCGCGACCAGGACCTTCGCATCGCGTGGCTCGGTCA
The DNA here is from genome assembly GCF_036567245.1 of Achromobacter sp. GTDB lineage: Bacteria > Pseudomonadota > Gammaproteobacteria > Burkholderiales > Burkholderiaceae_B > Achromobacter. The sequence goes on from NZ_DATCUY010000677.1 coordinate 8,536, forward strand.
GGTAGTTCGAAATGATACGCGGCGATGCCAAGGGATCCGTGCCCACGATCTCCACACTTCCGCGCGAATCGGGCCGGCATTGCGTCGCCGACGCGGAGAATCCAGAAAACCGATGCAGCGGGTCGCCCGGTTTGTCGACCGACAGCGGCATGACATTGAAGAGTATGTCCGCCCGGCCGTCCACCGCGTGCTCGGTCGCCGCCAGCCCGCCCACCTGGCCCGCGCCCACCGTAAGCGGTCCCCTGCCCTGGAACAGCCACTGCGCCCCCATCCCGGCGAGACTGAACGGATTGCGTACCGCGTCGTTGAGCGACATGCGCTGCTTCAATTTAACGATGACGCGCGCCTGGTAATGGTCCTGCAGGTTGCGGCCGACTTCCGGCGAATGCGCCGCGACGGCGATGCCGTGCCTGGCAAGCAGCGCCGCATCGCCCACACCGGAGAGCTGCAACACCTGGGGCGATTGCAGCGCGCCGGCGGCAAGCACCACCTCGGCGTCCGCCATCGCCCGCTTCAGTTGGCCATCCTGCACCCATTCCGCGCCTAGCGCCCGGCCGCCCTCGATCAGGATGCGCGTGACATGGGCCCCGGTCTCGATCACCAGGTTCGGCCGTGACCGGGCCGGGTTCAGGAAGGCGGTCGCGGCATCGCAACGCCAACGGCTGCCGAGCGTCAGCTGGTAGGGGCCGACTCCCTCGGATTCCGCGCCGTTGAAGTCGTCATTTTTCCGGCAACCGGACTCGACCGCTGCTTCCACCCACGCAGCCGTGTAAGGATGTTCATTGCGCAGGTTGGAGACACGGAGTTCACCCGAAGCCCCGTGGTACTCGGATTCTCCTGCGTCGTAGCGCTCGGATTTCTTGAAGTACGGCAGTACGTCCCGATAGCCCCAGCCGGTCGCGCCGAGATCGGCCCAATCATCGTAGTCCTCATGCTGCCCACGGATATACAACAAACCGTTGATGACGCTTGAACCGCCCAGCGCTTTCCCGCGCGGCCACAGGATGGTGCGATTGCCGGTCTCGGCCTGGGCCTCGACCGGGAACAGCCGGGAAAACCGCGGATCGTAGATGGTCTTGAAGTAGCCCACCGGCAGCTTGAGCCAGAAGTTGTGCGCCGCCGCGCCCGCCTCCAGCAGCAGCACGCGCACGGCAGGATCGCGGCTGAGCCGATTGGCCAACACGCATCCGGCGGAGCCGCCGCCGATGACGATGTAATCAAAGCCCGTGCCAGCCGCAATGCTCATGCCTTGATCGCCTCGAGATAGGCCGAAGGATCGAAGTAGCGCGACGCGGGAACGGGATTCGGAATATTCCCGGCCTGCGCGAAGAAGTCTGTCACTTGCTGCAGCCAGCGGGTCACGGAGCCATCCTCATACTTGGTGCGCCACTCGGCCGTGGAAAAGTACTTGGCCTGCTTGAACTGCGCCTTGAACTCGGCAAGCGGCACATCCTTGTATTGGGACTTCTGCAGCGTTTCCATGGCCGATTCCGGGGCTTTCACAATGGCGTCGTTGGCCTCGCCCCAGGCGGCGATGAGACTGAGGATGGCTGGTTTTTGGGTCTCGTAGAAGTCGTTCCTGGCCGCCCATCCGCCCATGATCGCCGCCTCCGGATAGAACGCGGATGCGTCGATCAGCATGCGTGCCTGGGTGACCTTGGACCTGACGATCGTGTCGAACGGGACCCAGAGCGCGACGGCGCTGACCGCCCCGGATACAAACGAGGTCACGGCATCGGCCATGCGCTGGTTGACGATCTGCACGTCCTTGCCCGGGTCGAGCTTGGCCGCGCGCAAGGCCCGGTCCAGGAACACATGGGCGGTCGTGCCCGTGGTCGTGGAGATCTGCTTGCCCTTCAGGTCGGCCACGGTCTTGATCGACTCGTCGCGGACCCAGAGCTGGGCGGTGCCGTACTCGATGTCGTTCACAAGAAAGACCTTGCCCTGGCCGCGGGCGGGGAAATTCGAAACGACTGCGCCGGTGGCCAGCACGTCAAGGCTGCCGCCTATCATGGCCTGGAAGATCTCGAGGCCCGTGGTAAAGACGATGGGCTCCAGTTCCAGGCCATGCTTGGCGTAGCTGCCCATCTGCAGGCCCAGCCACAAGTGTCCGTCGACGGCGGGTGTATGCAGGTAACCCACGCGCAGCTTCTTGCGTGCCTGGCCAATGGCGGGCGCCGCGATTGCTGCGATGGACGCGGCTACGCCGGCCTTGAGTATGGTTCTGCGGTCGAGCTTCATGGAGTCTCCTTGTTGTGGGGCTGCTGACGCGGGCTCAATCGGTCGGTCGGACGGATTGGCGGGCCTGCGCTTCGTACTCGAACATGACCAGCGCCCGGATCTCGCGGCTCAACTCGACAAAGCGCGGGTCCTCGTGGACCCGCTCCGAACGGGGGTAGCCGAAAGGCACCTCTATCACCTTGCGGACCTTTGAAGGCCGGGCAGTGACCACGACGATCTTTGACGACAGGTAGATGGCTTCCTCCACCGAATGGGTGATCAGCATTACCGTCTTGCCTTCGGTCTGCAGCACCTCGAGCAGGAGGTCCTGCATGGCAGTCCGGGTCTGCGCATCCAGCGCGCCAAAGGGTTCGTCCATCAGCAGGAACTGCGGTTTGACGGCGTAGGCGCGTGCAATCGCCAGCCGCTGCCGCATGCCGCCGGACAGGTGCTTGGGAAAGTGATCGGCGAAGTCGGTCAGGCCCATCAGCTTCATATAGCGCTGGCAGATCTCGCCGCGTTCCCGCGCGCTGACCTTGTTGGCCGCGAGCTTCATTCCAAATTCGATGTTGCCGCGGACCGTGAGCCACGGGAACACGCCGTATTCCTGGAAGATCACGCCCCGGTCCGGCCCGGGAGCCGTGACGGGCTGCCCATCCAGCGTCACGGCGCCAGTGGTAGGCTGCACGAATCCGCCCACGATATTCATCAAGGTCGTCTTGCCGCAGCCCGACGGGCCGATGATGGACACGAACTCGCCCTCCCGGATGTCCAGGGTCACGCCGTCCACCACCCTCATCGGACCGGTGGCGGTGGGAAAATCCACCGTGACGTTATCGAACCGGATCCTGACTTTCGGTTCCTGGGACGGCTTCGGCGTGGCGGTATCCACGCTGCGCAGTTGGGTGCTCATGGTCATGGTCTTGGATGTCCGGGACGGTCTCAGGCGATGCGGTCTTGCCACGCGACCAGGCGCCGGCTTGCGGCCCTCAGGGCCAGGTCCATCAGCATGGCGATGAGGCCGATGCAGATGATCCCGACATAAATCACGTCCAGCTGGAAAAACGAAGACGCATTCTGGATGAGCGCCCCCAGCCCCTGCTGGGCCGCGATGAGTTCAGACGCCACCAGCGTGGCCCAGGCCACGCCCAGCGCCACCCGGATGGCCGTCAGGATGTGCGGCACGGTAAGCGGGACGATGACCTTGGCGAAGATCTCCAGGTCATTGGCGCCCAGCGTCCGGGCGACGCGCACGAAGATCGGGCTGATCTGCGCAATTCCTTCATACATCACGATGACGCCGGCAAAGAACGAGGCGTAGAACAGGATCACGGTCTTGGCCGATTCGCCGATCCCGAAGTAGACGATCACCAGCGGAATCAGCGCGATCGGTGGAAGCGCGCGGAAGAAGTTGATGACGGGATCGATAAAGACCCGCAGCCCGCGATACCAGCCCAGGCAAAAGCCCACCGGCACCGCGGCGAGGATGCCCAACGCGACCCCGGTAAAGACGCGGCGCGCCGACATCCAGATGTCCAGCCACAGGCGATCCTTGGAGAGCTCGATGAACTTTTCGATGACCGCAGCAGGCGAAGGCACCAGGGCGGGACTGACGAGCCCGCTGGCGCGTACCGCCAGCCACAGCGCGAGGATGCATAGCCAGGGCGCCGCGATGAGCAGCGGACGCGAGATGAAGGACGGAAGGCGCATGGTGTGTATAGAGGGTTAGACCTGAGTTGCAATCCTTAAGTGCTAAACATACTATAGACCAGCACTTAACATCTTAAAGCCATGACAAACCCTAATGCCAAACAGTCCCGGGCCGTCGGGCCTTTCACGCTGGCGCGCGTCGAGGCCTACGTCCTGCGCTGGCCCGTCAAGCGTCCGGTACAAACCTCGTTCGGCACCATGCATGACCGCCCCGCCCTGCTCGTGCGGGTAGAAGACGCCGACGGCGCGGTGGGCTGGGGAGAGATCTGGTGCAACTTTCCCGCCTGCGGCGCGGAACACCGCGCCCGCCTGCTTGAAACCGTGGTGGCGCCGCTGGTCATCGGCCAGCCCTACGCCTCGGCTGTAGCGGCGTATGCCCACATGAGCGCGCGCACCGCGGTGCTTGCCATCCAGTCCGGCGAGCCGGGCCCCATCTCGCAGGTGATCGCCGGGATCGACCTGGCCTTGTGGGACATGCTGTCCCGCCGGGCGGGCGTTCCGCTTTGGAAGTTCCTGGGCGGCGCCTCAGGGGTAGTCCGTGTCTACGCAAGCGGCATCAACCCGGATCGTCCCGAGGATACGGTGCTCGCCAAGCATGCGGAGGGCTATCGCGCCTTCAAGCTCAAGGTGGGCTTCGGCGATGAGCGGGACCTCGCAAACGTCAGGACGGTTCATGCCCGGCTGCCCCAAGGCAACGAGCTCATGCTGGACGCCAACCAGGCCTGGGATCTGGAAGGCGCGCTGCGCATGGCCAGCCGCTTGAGTGAGTTCACGCCAGGATGGCTGGAGGAGCCGCTGCGCGCGGACCGCCCACTATCGGAATGGGCGCAGCTAGCTGGAAATGCGAGCATCCCGCTCGCGGCCGGAGAGAACCTCATCGGTCCAGATGCCTTCGAGGCAATGATCAACAGCAAGACACTGAACGTCGTACAGCCGGATCTGGCCAAATGGGGCGGCATTTCCGGTTGCCTGCCCGTCATCGACCGGATCCACCAGGCAGGACTGCGCTACTGCCCGCATTTCCTCGGCGCGGGCGTCGGCCAGCTCGCCTCGGCGCACATCCTGGCGGCACGCGGACAAACCGGCGGCATGCTCGAAATCGACGCCAACGAGAATCCCCTGCGCGCGGCGCTCAGCCCGGCATTGGGCAGGATCGTCGAAGGAGAGGCCAACCTCGGAAACGAGGCGGGCCTGGGAGTGGAGCCAGACATCGCGCAGTTGCGCGATATCTGCGGCTTGCGTCCGTAACTGCCCTTCCCTTGCCTGGGCCGCCTGCCGCGCATGGCGACTGGCCCAGGCGGCGGTGGAAGTTCAGAGCGACGAACCGATCTGCAGGACCGTGAATTCGCGCCGCATGTAGCGGTTCATGAGCTGCGCCAGTATCGGATTGCCGGCATTCTCCGCCTTCGGCGCCGTCACGCTCACGACCGCCGCGCACAGCTTGCCAGCCTGCACAGTGCGCCCCGAAACCTCGGCCTGCACCGCGCTGGCCATGCTTTGCTGCCATGCGGCGGCCACGCCGTCCACGGCCACCTTGGCGGTGGCGCAATCGGCATAGGACAGCGAAATCACGACCGCAGGCACACTCTTGATCTGCGCGTCCGCAATCACGCCAGCGAAGTAAGGCGGAATGCCGCGTCCGCTCGATTCGGCCAGGGCTTTGAGCTTCTGTTTCGCAGTCTCCATATCGCCCGGAGAAGAAGATATGACCTTGCTCGGATCGGCAGCCTGCAGACCCAGCACAGGCGATATGATCGCCGCCTGCACGATTTGGCCGTTGGCCGCAGGCACCGCCTCCTTCAAACCGGTCAGAGAGGCAGCAACGATTTCACTGTCCGCAACGGACGGTTTGGGTTGGCCCAGCATTTTCATTCCCGTTGGCGCGGACGCTTGCACCAAGGCCGCATCCAGCGGCAGAACGAAGCTTGCGCTGCCCATCGTGCCTCTCCACGGGTCGCGTCCGTTGGCTTTGGTCATATCAGGCTTGTTGGCCTCGCCATTGGCGATCAGGCCCGCGACATCGCCATTCACCGCAGCGAAACCAGCCTGCTTCAGGCGATCCACCAACTTGTCCGCGGCCTGCCTGTCCTTCAACCCCCAATACGCAACGTTGCCGGGCGCCTGACCAAATCCGGCGAAATAGGACAGCTCATCGAAGCGGACTTTTGCGCTATCGGACCATGGATCCAGGCCATAGCCGATGGATTGAAGCGGACTGATCGACTGCGCAATGCCCAGTCTGCGCATGCCATCAGCCGACGGCCCGGCCTGCTCCAATCCCCGCCAGGCTTGCACGTCCATGAAGAACACCTGCATCGCTTCAGGGGCCGTAAGCACCGCCTGCGGTATCTGCCTCAAGGCTTGCTGCAGGGTCTGCGTGCTGTCTTGTGCCGCGGCCGAAGTTCCCCATCCAGCCATCAAGCACAGTGCAAGAGCCTTTAAGCGCATCCAATATCTCCCGTTACGTAATTCACTCGGTGTTTGTGCGGCGCCTGCCTTGCAAGCAGGTTCAACAAGCCATCTGGCTTGATGCTCCGGAAGCGGCCTTCGAGACTTGCCTGGGGCATGCCAGGCAGATTGCCGCAAACTTTCAGAGGCATGACCGGATCGCAACCGGGCGAGTATATCAACGCTCAATGAGCAGCAAAAAAACCGTAATTGCGCGAGTTAGGCGGTACGTCAATGCCACTGCTCGTCGGCCCGCACTCTCGGTGCAGGTTTTGACATATATACGTACGACCGTATATATTTAACGAAAACCTCAACTCAGCTGTGGGTCGATATGAAAACAGCTGGCAAGAGACGGCAACGAGGCCGCCGGCGCCTCCCCGTTTTCAGCCCGGCGGCTCGTTACGACCCACCCCGAAAAACACCCACTTGGCGCGGCGCCCGCGTCGCAGCATCAGAAGGACCTGTCATGCTCAATTCCACGTTGCCCTCCTCACGAGAGGCTCCCCTTCCCACGGTAAAAAGCCAGTGGTTCGCAGTTTCCATGCTCGCCTTCGGGGTATTTGTCGTCGGGACCGGCGAGTTCGTTCTGGCGGGTCTGCTGCCGCTGCTCAGTCGCTCGCTTGAAATTTCCCCCTCCGTCGCAGGCCAGGTCATCACGACATTCGCGCTGACCTGCGCGATCGCAGGTCCGATCCTGACGACCGCAACGGTGCGATGGAAGCGCAGGACAGTCCTGCTTGCCGCCTCGGCCGTGTATCTCCTGGGCAGCGCCTGGACCGCGCTCGCACCCTCTTACCTGCAAGTCCTGCTGGGCCAAGTCGTGGCCGCACTGGGCGTAGGCATGTTCGTTCCGACAGCCACCGTGACCGCCGCCGCCATGGTCTCGCCAGAACATCGCGGCAAGGCCATCGCGTTAGTGGTGAGCGGCTTTACCGCGGCGACTGCGCTGGGCGCGCCATTGGGTACCGCGTTCGGCGGAGTGTTCGGCTGGCGCTCGACCATGTGGCTGGCAACGGGCCTGGCCGCGATCGGCGTCATTGGAGTCTTCCGTTTTATCCCCGGGACGCTGAACGTTGCCGCCGCCAATGGCCTGCGTCAACAATTCCGCCTCCTGTTGGAGCCCCGGATTCTTGCTGTGCTTGGCGTAACGCTCTTGGCGTTCACCGCGATCTATATGCCGTACACCTACATCGGCGTCATCTTTGAATCGGCCACCCAGGCGAACAGCTTCTACCTGGCGGGGCTCATGACTACCCTGGGCATCGTAGGGACCATCGGGAACCTGGGCGCCGGGATGCTTGCGGACCGCATTGGCGGGCCGAAAGTGGTGATTCTTGCCCTGCTTTGGTTGATTGCCGCCATGCTGGTCCTGCCGCTGACGACGCAAAGCCTGGCTGCTGCGTTCGTGATGATTGCGTTCTATGGAATTGCAGCCTTTGCCATCACGACGCCGCAGCAGCACCGCCTGATCTCGCTCAAACCCGATGCCGCAGCCGTCCTCATCTCGCTCAACCAGGCCATCCTTTATCTCGCCATCGCACTGTCCGGATCGATCGGCGGGCTTGGAATCGAATGGGTCGGTGCGGTCAATCTGGGCTTCATTGCCGCGGCCCTGGCGGCTGCAGCGTTGCTCTTATCGATTTTGACGAGATCGAAGCCCCATAAACCTTATTGACGCAGATGTTGTTCCGCTCCAGCCCTCGCATATGGCAGGGCTGGAGCCAGGCAAGCATGCAGCGCGGACGTTAACGAAGCGCAGCCTGCTGAAGCGCCCGATGATCCGAATAGACTGCGGGTTCATCAAGCGCCCTTGAGCACATGACCACTACCGCCCGATCGTTGGAGAAGTCGCTGAGCCACGAGGTGCCCAGTCCTCCAGACCAGCCCGTGGTGCCTTGCAAGCTGTCGGTGAGGAACCGCCCTGCATCGACGGAGACACCGTAACCCCAGCCCCGTCCATCGAGAAACCAGCCTGCATCGGCACGCTGCCCGGCAGTCAGATGATCGGTCAGCATGCGCCTGACCCAAGCCTTGCCTAGCAGCCGCCCTCTGGGCGTTTCGCCCCCGGCATGCAGCATGCGTACAAAGGCCAGGTAGTCGGCTGCCGTTGAAACCAAACCGCCTTCGCCGCCCTCAAATGCTGGGGGCTTCGCCCAGGCGCTCTCTTCTTTCGGGCCATCTGCGAGCTGGAGGTCGCTGAAATAGGCGGGTGCGAGGCGGGACAACTGCCCGGGTTTGACGTAAAAGCCGGTGTCCTTCATGTCCAGCGGCTCGAACACATGCGTGCTCAGGTACTCGGACAATGCCATGCCGGAGAGCCGGGCGATCAGCACTCCCTGCACATTGGACGCGACCGAGTAAAACCACCGGTCGCCGGGGTGCGCCATTAGCGGCAAGGCGCCAAGCCTTCGAAGCCACTCATCCGGCCCCATGGCCGACGCGGGCCGGGGGGCATCAAAGCCCACCAGCTGTTGGCGCGCGATTTCCCGCTGGAGCGGCGTGCTGCCGGGAGCGGCCGGCACAATGCCGGTACCAAGCCGGGATGTCAGGATGTCCTCGATGGTGATCTCGCGCTTCGCGGGCACCGTGCGATCCAGCTCGCCGTGCAAATCGGCCAGTACGTTGGGCTTGCTGAGTTCGGGCAGCCACTTGGCCACAGGTTCGGCCAGCTCGATATCGAGTCGCTCAATCAGCATCAAGAGCGCGACCGCCGTGATCGGCTTGGTCATGGACGAGATACGGAAAATGGCATCAGGCGCCAGCGCAGCTGAACGCTCCATATCGACGTGCCCGGCCGCGGTAAAGCGGCTTGGCGATTTCCCGCTGAAGCGCGCCACGACGGCGCCGGGATGAAGCGTCCTCGCGTCAGCCAACGCCGCATTGATGTCGTCCATAGTCTCTCCATTGTTGTACTTGTCCATCGGCCAGGATCGCACGACACCCGCTTCAAGAGCGGGTCCAGTCCGAGCGCTCCAGCATCAAGCTTGCGACGACGCCAAAGACTATCCCCCAGAACGGCGCGCCGATACCAAACAACGCGGGGCTGCCCAGCGTCACCAGAAACGCGACCAATGCCCCCAGCGAGAATTTCTGGCTGAAGGAGGTTTGGAAGGCCCCCTGCAATATCCGCAAAAGCGCAAGACCGGCAAGCGATGCAAGAAACGCCGTGGGCGTAGCCAGCAGCGCCTGCGTCACGACCGGCGAAAACGCCCCGAACAGGATCGCGAGAATGCCCAGAAAGATGCCGGCGAGCCAGTGACGGCTTCTGCATTCGCCAGATGCGAGGATGGCGCTTGAAGGGCCGGTCAGGCAAGTCGATACGCAACCGAAAAGCGCGGTGATGGCCGAGAAAATGCCGCAGGCATTGGTAATCGCATTGACGGGCGGATGATGGCCCGCATTCCGTAGCAGGGACACTCCTTGTGGCGTGTAAACCGCCACCACGGTGACCGCAAGCGGCACGACCAATTCAAGCGTCGCAGGCCAGGAGAAGACGGGCACATAGAGATTGGGCTGCACCAACGCATTGGCGGCCGTCATGCCTTCCATGCTCGGAGCCTTGCCCGCAATCACCAGCGACACCACGCCAACGATCAACACGCCGACCATGGGCGGGAGCCGTTTCTGAACGGCAGGAAAAGCCGAGAGCGCAAAGAAAGTCACGGTCATGGCCCCAGCGAGCCAGGGGTCCAAAACAAACGATCGTATCCAGTCCAGGCCGAAGTTCAGGAATACACCGGCGACCATGCCCATGATGATAGGCAATGGCAGACGATCCATGACAAGCTTGACCCATCCGGTCAGCCCCAGGGCAAGGATCAAAACGGCCGTGATGAGGTAGGCGCCGATGACCTCGGCGAAGCTAAGGTGCTGCAGCGCGCTGGCGACCAGCACGGTGCCAGGAATCGTCCAGAAAAACGCCAAGGGTTGTCGGTAGATCACGGACATGGCAACTGTCAAGATGCCGTTGATGGAGAAAGCCGCGAAGATCCACGACGCGATGTCGGATTGGCTGAGCCCTCCTTTCGCGCCCGCGCTCATGATGATTGTCACCGGCGCCGATGCGGCAAACAGGAACGCCACAAAGGCGTTGGTCAACTCGGCAACCGGAAGGTGAAAGAATGGCGATCGGGCGGTTCGGGAACGGTTGGAGTGAGCCATTTCAGATGGATGTCCTTGCCACTGGCGGAGATGCTTTTTACCGAGTCCCGCACGGCTCCGTCTTGAACGAAATTGCAGGCGCCAGGCGATAACCAAGGGCTTTGCCGTCCTACTGCTTGCCGCAAGGGCATCAAAAAATAGTTGTTTACCATTCAGTCAAATACTACCTATAATCCAACGCGTGAACAACGGCGAAGGACAACGATCATGAGCGGACGGCCCAAGGAGTACGACGACACTGCCGTCATAGACGCCGCCATGGACGTTTTCTGGACCAATGGATACGAAGCCAGCTCAACGCAGGAGTTATGTGAGCGCACAGGCTTGGGGCGCGGCAGCCTCTACCATGCCTTTGGCAGCAAACAGAACCTCTATGAGCAAGCCCTGCGCCGCTATCAGGAGCTAGGACTTCAGGCGCAAACGGAGATCCTCAACGGCCCCGGCAGCGCCAAGGATCGCTTGCGGGCGTTACTCCAATGGGGAATTGACGGCGACCTGGACCCGATTCGGCGCCGTAGTTGCATGGCGCTTTTCTCGGTCATGGAGCGCAGCAGCAAAGACCCTGTCATAGACCAGATCAACCGGACCTATGTCAACAAGCTGGAAGCCACCATCTGCCACGTTATCGCAGTCGGCCAACGCAATGGCGAGCTGTCAAGCGACCGGCTCGCCTTGGAAGTGACGCGCGCGTTCCTCGCAAGCTACTACGGGCTGCGCATCCTGGGGCAATCCATGCCGGATCGCGCGTTTCTGCAGGATGTGCTGGAAGGTACCTTGGCAGGCCTATGAGCAATAGATCCCCTCTTTTGAATCACCACGAACCCCAGGCTCCGGCCTATTTTTTTCCTCTTTTGTTTACCGATCAGTACACTATCAACCTGAAAGAGCCTATATGAACCAATCTTCAAGCATCGACGTCCGGCTCGTAGCAACCAGAACGGGGGCTGTCGCAATTCCCGCCTCGCTGGAATCGGATGTTGCGCAGTTTCACTATGCCCCCGCGCGCCGTGCAGGCGACTTTGTGTACCTCTCCGGCATAGTGGCCAGCAACAGATCCAAAGAGCCGATGAGCGTCGCGGCGTTCTGCGATGAACTGCGCGACGTGTTCAGACAAATCGAGCACCTGCTCATGGCTTGCGACGCGCAGATGGAAGATGTAATCGAGTTGCAGATGTTCCATGTCTTCGGCAGCGACCGCCTGGACCTGGACAAGGCGGGCCAGTTGGCTGCCATCGGACAGGTCCGCGACGAGTTTTTCTTCGCTCCGTATCCTGCCGCAGTGGAGCTGGAAGTTGCTGACTTGAACCCCGATGGCGGGCTGGTGGAGATCAAGGCGGTGGCCTTTGCACCGCTCAACCGTGCAATTGACGCCGAGGCCCCTACCCCGTGACAGCACACGCGCACGGGATCGTATTCCCATCGCCCAAGCGGTGACGCCAACAAGAAGTCTGCTGCTACCCTAGAAATGATCACCGGCCTTTCGGCCGGTTCTCTTGGGGTAATTTTGTACTGAACAATAAACTTTTAGGGGTTTCCCATGCCATTAGCGGTCTACATCCTGGGATTGACGATCTTCTCGTTGACCACGTCCGAGTTCATGGTGGCGGGCATGATGTCGTCGCTGACCCAGGCCTTCGGCGTTTCGGTGACCCAGATCGGCTACCTCATATCGCTGTATGCCATAGGCATGGTCGCAGGCGGTCCCTTGCTCACGGTAGGCCTGATCAAGCTGCGCGTCCCCAACAAGAAGGCCCTGCTCTGGTTGCTGGGTTTTTACGCAATCGCGCAGTCGGTCGCCGCATCCGCGACCAGCTACGAAGTCATGGCGTTTGCCCGGGTCGCCACGGGAGTGGCAGGCTCCGCGTGCTTTGGAGTGTCGCTGGCGATCTGCGCCGAAATCGTGGCCATGCAGTCACGCGGCCGGGCGGCGTCCATCGTGATCGGAGGCTTGATGCTGGCGACGGTGCTGGGTGTTCCCATCGCCACGGTCATCGACCAGCACCTGGGCTGGCGCGCCAGCTTTTGGCTGGTGGTTGCGCTTGCCGTGCTGTGCGCAGGGATCATCACTATCCTGGTGCCGCGCTCCAAAGTGTCTGCAACGGCCAGCCTCGCCGCGGAACTGGCAGAGTTCAAAAACCGGCACCTGTGGGCGGCTTTCGCCACCAGCGGATTGATTATCGGCGCGACGTTTGCAGCCTTCAGCTACTTCGCTCCGATCCTGACCGAAGTGACGGGTTTCGCCGCATCTTCAATTCCCTGGTTGCTGGGCATCTACGGTGCGGCCAACGTGGCGGGCAACATGGTCGTGGGGCGCTACGCGGACAAACACGCCATGCCCATCATGGCTGGCGGTTTGATTGTGCTGGGCGCAACCTTGGCGCTGTTCGCGGTATTCGCTGAAAGCCAGATTCTCAGCCTGAGCGCGCTGATCGTGATCGGCCTGGTTGGCGTGCCTATGAATCCCGCGATGATTGCGCGTGTCATGCAGACTGCGCATCCGGGCGCGTTGGTTAATACTGTCCATACCTCGGTGATCAATATCGGGCTGGGGGCAGGTGCGTGGATCGGCGGCCTGGGCATCGCGGCGGGTTACGGGGTGCGTTCGCCGCTGTGGGTTGGAGCCGCATTGGCTATGTTGGGATTGGTCAGCTTGTTGCCTTATCTTGGGCGAAAGGCGCGCGATACTCGTACGCTGGCGGCTGGCCGGTAGCGAAAAAAAGCCCGCGTTTACGCGGGCTTGAAGGGCATTTATGCTCTTTGGCGGCGGTCTATGCCGGAAGCGGGATCACTCCCACTCAATCGTCGCAGGCGGCTTGCTCGACACGTCGTAAACAACACGATTGATGCCGCGCACTTCATTGATGATGCGCGACGACACCCGCGCCAGCAGCGGATGCGGCAGCGGCGCCCAATCAGCCGTCATGAAGTCAAACGTCTGCACCGCACGCAACGCTACGACGTACTCATAAGTACGCCCATCACCCATCACCCCCACCGACTTCACCGGCAGGAACACCGCAAACGCTTGCGAGGTCAGCTCGTACCAGGTCAGGCCGCTGGCCTCGTCCTTGGTGTTGCGCAGTTCTTCGATGAAGATCGCGTCAGCGCGGCGCAGCAGTTCGGCATATTCATGCTTCACTTCGCCCAGGATGCGCACGCCCAGGCCGGGGCCGGGGAACGGGTGGCGGTAGACCATCTGCGGCGGCAGGCCCAGGGCCACGCCCAGTTCGCGGACTTCGTCCTTGAACAGTTCGCGCAGCGGTTCCAGCAGTTGCAGGTTCAGCGTGTCCGGCAGGCCGCCCACGTTGTGGTGCGACTTGATGGAGGTGGCCTTGCCGGTCTTGGCGCCCGCGGATTCGATGACGTCGGGATAGATCGTGCCCTGGGCCAGCCACTTGGCGCTTTGCTGCTTGCCGGCTTGTTCCTGGAACACTTCGACGAACTCGCGGCCGATGATCTTGCGCTTGGCTTCCGGATCCGCCACGCCGGCCAGCTTGCCCATGAACTGGGCGGTGGCGTCGACGTGGATGATCTTCACGCCCATGTTTTCGGCGAAGGTCTGCATGACCTGCTTGCCTTCGTCCAGGCGCAGCAGGCCGTGGTCGACGAACACGCAGGTGAGCTGGTCGCCGATGGCCTTGTGGATCAGCGCCGCGGCTACCGAGGAGTCCACGCCGCCGGACAGGCCCAGGATGACTTCGTCCGTGCCGACCTGCTCGCGGATGCGGGCGACGGCTTCGGCTACGTAGTCGGGCATGTTCCAGTCGCCTTCGCAGCCGCAGATCTCGTTCACGAAGCGGGCCAGCATGGCCTTGCCTTGAACGGTGTGCGTGACTTCGGGGTGGAACTGGACGGCGTAGAACTTGCGGTCTTCGTCGGCCATGCCGGCGATCGGGCAGGACGGCGTCGACGCCATCACCTTGAAGCCCGGGGGCAGCTCGGTGACCTTGTCGCCGTGGCTCATCCAGACCTTCAGCATGCCGTGGCCTTCGGCAGTAGAAAAGTCTTCCAGGCCTTCCAGCAGCTTGGTGTGGCCATGGGCACGGACTTCGGCGTAGCCGAATTCGCGGTGGTCGGAAAAGCTGACCACGCCGCCCAGTTGCTGCGCCATGGACTGCATGCCGTAGCAGATGCCCAGGACGGGTACGCCCAGCTCGAACACCGCATGCGGCACGCGCATGGAGCCTTCTTCGTAGGCGGAGGCGTGGCTGCCGGACAGGATGACGCCCTTCAAGCCTTGCGCCATCTGGTCGCGCACAAAGGCGTCGTCGACGTCGCCGGGGTGCACTTCGGAGTAGACGCCGGCTTCGCGGACGCGGCGGGCGATCAGCTGGGTGACTTGCGAACCGTAGTCGAGAATGAGGATGCGCTGGTGCATGGAGACTCTACCGGTAAAGAATAAAACCGCAGTAAATAAAACCGCACCGGCAGAACCGCTGATTCATTTGCGGTCCTGCCGGTGCGCGATGCATGACATTGTAGTTGACTGTACGGATCAGTCGGCGCGGTAGTTGGGCGCTTCCTTGGTGATCTGTACGTCGTGCACGTGGGACTCGCGCACGCCCGCGGAGGTGATCTCCACGAATTCGGTCTTGGTGCGCATGTCGTCGATGGTGGCGCAGCCGCAGTAGCCCATCGAGGCGCGGATGCCGCCGACCAGTTGGTAAATGATGGCCAGCACGCTGCCCTTGTAGGGGACGCGGCCTTCGATGCCTTCGGGGACCAGTTTGTCGGCGTTGTTGGACGGATCCTGGAAGTAACGGTCGGCGGAGCCGTCCGTCATGGCGCCCAGGCTGCCCATGCCGCGGTAGGACTTGTACGAACGGCCCTGGAACAGCACGACTTCGCCCGGCGCTTCTTCGGTGCCGGCGAACATGCCGCCCATCATGCAGGCGAAAGCGCCGGCGGCCAGGGCCTTGGCGACGTCGCCCGAGTAGCGGATGCCGCCGTCGGCGATCAGCGGCACGCCCGTGCCTTCCAGCGCCTTGGCGACTTCGGAGATGGCATGGATCTGCGGCACGCCCACGCCGGCGACGATGCGGGTGGTGCAGATGGAGCCGGGGCCGATGCCGACCTTGACGCCGTCGGCGCCATGCTCGACCAGCGCGCGCGCGGCGGCGGCGGTGGCGATGTTGCCGCCGATGACTTCAACCTTGGGATAGTTCTGCTTGACCCAGCGCACGCCTTCCAGCACGCCCTTGGAATGACCGTGGGCGGTGTCGACGATCAGGACGTCGACGCCAGCCGCAACCAGCTTTTCCACGCGTTCTTCGGTGCCGGCGCCCACGCCGACCGCAGCGCCCACGCGCAACTGGCCTTGGGCGTCCTTGCTGGCCATCGGGTGTTCGGTGTTCTTGACGATGTCCTTGACGGTGGCCAGGCCACGCAGTTCAAAGCCGTCGTTGACGATCAGCACGCGCTCCAGGCGGTGCTTGTGCATCAGGGACTGCGCCTCTTCCAGCGTGGCGCCTTCCTTCATGGTGACCAGGCGTTCCTGCGGCGTCATGATGTTGCGCAGGGGCTGGTCCAGGTTTTCTTCGAAGCGCAGGTCGCGGTTGGTGACGATACCGACCAGCTTGCGCCCTTCGACCACCGGCAGGCCCGAGATGCCATGCTGGCGCTGCAACGCGATGGCGTCGCGCACTTTCATCTGGGGGGTGACGGTGACCGGATCGATCACGATGCCGAATTCGTGGCGCTTGACGCGGGCGACTTCACGCGCCTGGGCGTCGGCGGACAGATTCTTGTGGATGATCCCGATGCCGCCCTCTTGCGCCATGGCGATGGCCAGACGCGATTCGGTGACGGTGTCCATGGCGGCGGACACAAGCGGGATGTTCAGGCTGATATTGCGAGTGAGGCGCGTAGCCAGGGAAGTGTCGCGAGGCAGGACCTCGGAATACGCAGGCACCAGCAACACATCGTCGAAGGTGAGCGCTTTTTGTACGAGACGCATGGGTAACTCCGGGCGCAAAGCAAGATTATACGCCGCCTGTGTGTTTTGCCTAGGTGTTGACCCTAGGTTCACGGGGATATTTCTATCCGCCGCGGTGGCGGATTGCCGCCTCGCAATATTTTTACCCGGATATATTGACTTGTATTTTTACCCGGATCATAATTCGCCCGCCATTTTCATCCGGACAAAATAATGAACCAACTATCCGTATCCCGCCACACCGATCCGCACACTGCCTTCGCCGGCCACCGCATGCTTGCCACTGGCCCCCTGGCCGACGTGGCGCTCGCCGTCAAACGGGCCATGGACTCGGGCAGCGACGCCGCCATCCTGGTGTTCGACGATCAGACCGGCAAGCAGGTCGACCTGGACCTGAGAGGCGACTCCGCCGCCATCGCGGAACGTCACCGCGCCCGCATCGAGCCGGCGCCCCTGGCCGCCGAAATGCCCGCCGACGTGGCAGCCGACGAGACGCAACCGCGCGGCCGGGGCCGCCCCAAGTTGGGCGTAGTACCGCGTGAAGTCACGCTGCTGCCGCGCCATTGGGACTGGCTGGGCGCGCAGCCCGGCGGCGCGTCCGTCGCCTTGCGCAAACTGGTGGAACAGGCTCGCCGCGACAACGAGGCGCAGGACCGCCGGCGCGAACGCCAGGAAGCCGCCTACCGCTTCATGTCCAGCATGGGCGGCAACCTGCCCGGGTTCGAGGAAGCGACGCGGGCGCTGTATGCCGGCGAACGCGAGCGCTTTGCGCAGCAGATCGCCACGTGGCCCGAAGATGTGCGCGGCTATGCGATGGGCCTGGCATGGGGCGGATCCGGCGACAGTGTCACGAATTGATCCCAACCCCGAATCGGGCGCGGCGCGCACCCGCCGCACGCTTCCCGTCAGGGCCGCGCGCCGTCAGCGCAGCATCGGCCACAACGTCAACGCCAGCAATGCCCCCATGGCAATGTTGAACCACTTCAGGCGTCCGGGCTGCGCGAGGAATCCGCGCAGCGCCACGCCGAAGCCGGCCCACAGCGAAACGCTGGGCAGGTTCACCAGTGCGAACACCAGGCACATCCAGGCCAGCGATATCCAGGGCGCTGCAGCATCGACATAGACCGCCACCGAGGCCAGCGCCACGATCCACGCCTTGGGATTGATCCACTGGAACAAGGCCGATTCCATGAAGGTCAACGGCCTGGTCGACGCCTGGCCGGCGCTGATCGAACGCGACAGCGCGATGCGCCATGCCAGGTACAGCAGGTAGGCCGCCCCGCCCACCTTCAGCGCCACGGATAACGGCGGCCAGGCCTGGAACAGCGCCCCCAGGCCCAGCCCTACCCCTGACAGCAGGGAGGTAAAACCGACGGTGATCCCGAACACCTGGGGCAGCGTCCGGCCGAAGCCGAAGTTCGCGCCCGAGGTCATCAGCATGACGTTGCTGGGGCCCGGCGAAACAGAGGTCACGAAGGCGAACACCGCCAGGGCAAGCAGATTTTCAATGGACAAGACCAGGCTCCGGTGGCACGCGGCGCACGTTTGGCGCCGACGATCAGACAGCGGCATTGTGGGTCCGGGCCGGCCTTATTAATATTGGCGGTTTTGACATCTTTGATAGCGTTCTTGCCATGAAGATCCAGATCCTCGCCCTGGAGGGCGTGTTCGATACCGGCCTGTCCGCCATCCTGGACGTGTTCGCGACGGCCAACGAGCTGTCGCCACTGCTGCCCGCCCCCGTGCAGCCGTTCGAGGCACGGGTAGTCGGCATGCGCCGCAAGGTGCGCACCTCGCAGGGATTTGGCGTGCCCGTTTCGGGCAGCCCGGCCCCGTCGGACCCGGACTGGCTCGTCATCCCGGCCATCGGCTGCAAGATGCCCGAAACGCTGGTACCCGCGCTTGCCCGCGCCGACGTGCGCGACGCTAGCCGGATGCTGCGCGAACGCGGCCCTGGCGCGAACACCGCCGCGGCCTGCATCGGCACCTTCGTGCTGGCGGAATCGGGCCTGCTGGACGGCCACAAGGCCACCACCACCTGGTGGCTGGCGCCGCTGTTCAGGCAGCGCTATCCAGCGGTCGACCTGGAGGACAAGCACATGCTGGTGCGCTCGTCGTCGCTGCTGACGGCGGGCGCGGCCTTGAGCCACATGGACATGGCGCTCTGGCTGGTGCGCCAGGCCAGTCCCGAACTGGCGGCATTGGTGGCGCGCTATCTGATCGTGGACCAGCGGCCGGCGCAATCCGCCTACGTCATCACGGATCACCTGACGCATGCCGAGCCGCTGGTGCAGGGCTTCGAGCGCTGGGCGCGCGCGCATCTTGCGCAAGGATTCTCGCTGGATGCCGCGGCGCAGGCGCTGGGCGCCAGCAAGCGCACGCTGGCGCGCCGCACGCAGGAAGTGCTGGGCAAGAGCCCGCTGTCGTTCTTTCAGGATTTGCGCGTGGAGCGCGCCGCCCATTTGCTGAAGACCAGCAGCCTGTCGCTGGAGCAGATCGCGGCGCAGGTCGGCTACGCCGACGGCGTCACGCTGCGCAACCTGCTGCGCCGGCGCCTGGGCCACGGCGTGCGTCAGATGCGCTGATGTCCCGCACCCGGCCCGCGTGCGCAATGCCGGCGGTGGGCGCGTTCAGCGATATGGGTTTTAATCGGAGATAAGCGGCGGGCGCGCTTTTCGCGCCTGCGCATTTCCACACGGTGCGTCATGGCCATCGCAAAGAACTTCCTGCTCTACGACGGAGACTGCCCTTTCTGCTCGAACTACGTGCGGATGCTGCAATTGCAGAAGGCCGTCGGCCCCATCGATCTGCTGAACATGCGCGACCATCCCGATCTGGCGGTGGCCTACAAGGCGCAGGGCTATGACCTGAACCAGGGCATGCTGCTGCATCTGGACGGCCAGGACTATTGGGGCGCCGACTGCATCAACCGGCTGGCGCTGATCAGCACTGGCAACGATCTGTTCAACAGCGTCAACGCCGCCGTGTTCCGCAACCCCTGCCTGTCGACGGCGCTCTACCCGTTCATGCGCACCGGCCGCAGCCTGGCGCTGACGCTGCTGGGCAAGAAGAAAATGCAGGTGTAGGCGCGCTGCCCCGTCGCCGACCAGACGCGCGGGAATGGCATCTGGTTGAAGACCGTACGCGCTAGGCCGCGCCCACCGCTCTTGCCAGAGGCTCTTCGGCCATTTGCACATCCGCATTGGCGTCGCAGCGACGCCACCCCGATGCCGGGTCGCGCTTGTCGTGGAGATAGTCCCAATCCGTGCCGCACACCGCGCAGGTGAACGCTAGTTGCTGCACGCCCCGCGGCGTCTCCCCAGCTGACCGCACTACGCCCAGGCTGATCAGGTCTTCATGTCCGGGCGCATCGCGCCGGTTCGTTACGATAGCCTCGCATTTTTCGCACGCCCCCATGTCTCTTCCCCTTTCAATATCCTTTCAGCGGATATTACGAAGGGAAAAACGTTTAAAGCTCAGCAATTCTCACCGTTCCGGGGCCGGCCGGCGCTGTAGTTCGGCCACCCCCGGCCGCTGCGTCAGACCAGCGTCACCTTGCCCGTGGCCAGGCTGTACACGCCGCCGACCACGCCCAGCTTTTTCTGCTGCACCATCTCCTGCAAGAGCGGCTGCGCGTTCTTCAGGCGATCGACCGCCATGCGCACATTCTCCTGTACGGCGGCGGCCATCAGATCCTTGGCGCCCGACTTGCTCGCGAGTTCGACGGCGGGCTTGATCGCGTTCACCAGGGCCGGCAGATGGCCCGGGAACTCGGTCTTGTCCTTCCACGCCTTGATCGTCGCGTCCACCGCGCCGCAATTGTCGTGGCCCAGCACCAGGATGAGCGGCGCGCGCAGCACCAGCGTGCCGTACTCCAGGCTGGCCAGCCCGTCTTCGTTCACGAAATTGCCAGCCACGCGCACGATGAACAGGTCGCCCGGGCCTTGGTCGAAAGCCAGTTCGGGCGCCACGCGCGAGTCCGAACAGCCCAGAATGGCGGCGATCGGCTTCTGCTTTACGGCTCGGGCCGCGCGTCCGGCGGAGAAATCCCGCATGTTCGGCTTGTTGGCGGCGTAGCGGGCGTTGCCGGCCATCAGGCGTTTCAATGCCGCGTCAGGACCGATATCGTTTGAGGGCACGGCGGCCTGGGCAGCGCCCAGCCAGCCCGAGGCGCCGGCCGCTGCCATTGCAGCAGCACCGAACAGCAAGCGGCGGCGATTGAAATGCAGGGGATTTGCGCAAGAGGAACAGTCGCACATGAGGCTCTCCTGAAAGACGAACGTCTAGGAAACCAGCGCATGACCATTTTGCCGCTACCGCGACGCCCGCGCCTCAAAAATAAGGGTGGAGGCCCCAGAAAGAGTCTGTCGCAATTGCCGCTTGAGATACACGCACCCCAGGCGTAACGTGGAAGAGCGGCATAAGCCGCGTCACCTGCATAGGTACGCACCATGACGCCCAACACTCCCCACCCCAAACCGGCCCAGGCCGCGCCCGATTCCGGCTCGCCCGACACACACTCGCCCCCGCATGCGGAAAAGGACCGGGCCCGCGCCGACCATCAGCATGAGGAAGCCCGGCGCAAGGCCCTGGTCGGATCCCAGCACAAGGAAAACACGCGCAGCGTCGCCGCGCCGCGCTATCACGGGCACCGCGGCGGATGACGTTCCTGCTGGCTAGATTCCGTAACTTCTTGGAAAAACATCAAACTGCAATAAGCGCCTGAAAGTCGGACCATCACATGTTGGACTTTGGATGGGACCAAAAGCATGAGTCCCGGTCCGGATGCCCTGCCCTGAATGGTTTTCAACGACAGAGGATGCTTATCGTGACTCCTATCAGAAAGACCGCCGCCGCCTGCGCGCTGGGCGCCATCATGACCCTGGCGGCGGCTGGCCAGGCCGCTTTTGCCCAAGCCCAGGCGAACGCCCCCGCGCCCCTGGCTACCGGCCTGACCGATTCCGGCGTCGCCGAAGGCCAGGTGGTCGAAGCAGTGCGCAGCGGCGACATCCTGTCGATCAAGGTGCGGTTCAAGCCCATCGTCATGGGCAAGACGGAGATGCTCTATCCGCAGATCAGCAAGAGCGACTATGAAAACAGCTTCTACGTCGTGGCTGGCAACAAGAAGCACCTGCTGTTGAGAGACAGCAACGACAAGCCGCTGACCAATCCCAAACTGATGATCAGGACCGAGAAGGACGCCCCGATCGCCGGCTCCTGGCAGGGGAAATTCCCCGCCCCGCCCAAGGAGATCAAAGAGGTCTCGCTGACGATACCGAGCGTCGAAACCTTCGACGCCATCAAGATCACCGACCGCTAGCCATGGCCGGCTACCCGGGCTCGTCCACTCTGCTGGCCGCGGCGTTGCTCGCCGCCGCCGGCGGCTCCATGGCGCAGGAGCCACCCTACAAGGCCGAGATCCTGGATCTGCAGGCCACCATCCTGGACCTGAAGGGGCTGCCTTCCGACGCCAGCGGCGGCATCTCGGACCTGAACGCGCAGATAGACGGACTGGCCGCGCGCCACGACGGCCTGTCGGTGCGGCAGGACAAGAATGCCGTGACCGTCGCCATGCTGGGCGACGTGCTGTTCGACTTCGACAAGACCGCCATACGCCCCGCCGCCGAGCCTACGCTGCGGGACATCGCCAGCCTGATCAAAGCCAGCTCGGCGGGCACTGTTGCGATCGAAGGACATACCGATTCCAAGGGATCGGCGTCCTACAACAAAGACCTGTCCCTGCGCCGCGCCCAGGCGGTGGCGCAATGGCTGGCAAGCCACGGCGTGGACAAGGCGCGGCTGACCGTCAAGGGATTCGGCGATACCCAGCCGATCCAGTCGAACCGGCTGGCCAATGGCGCGGACAATCCTCAAGGACGGGCGCAGAATCGGCGGGTGGAGTTCGTGCTGCCCAAGCGCTGAACTGCACGGCGCGGGACCGAGCCTGCGTCAACGGGCCGGGTCTCGCGACTCGTCCGCAACGGCCAAGGCTACGTCCATGCTGACCAGCACCGGCGCGTTGCGCGGCAACTCGCGCACGCCGATGACCGACCGCGGATGCTCGCCCTGGCGCCCGAAAATCGCCACCAGCAGTTCCGATCCGGTATCGGCGATGGCCGATAGCCGCGTGCTGGCGCGCTCGCCCACCTGGAAGAAGTAGTTGACGCGCAGTATCTGCTCCACCGCATCCAGGCTGCCCTGCGCGTGATGGGCGACC
The DNA here is from genome assembly GCF_036567245.1 of Achromobacter sp. Taxonomy (GTDB): domain Bacteria; phylum Pseudomonadota; class Gammaproteobacteria; order Burkholderiales; family Burkholderiaceae_B; genus Achromobacter. The sequence goes on from NZ_DATCUY010000677.1 coordinate 31,230, forward strand.
CATGACAGCGCATGCAATACACACAGGCGTACCGCCTCGTGCGCCTGCGCTTCGCCGACCCGCTCGCCTATGGCCCCTTGAACCAGCAACTGGTCCGCGCTGAGCTTGGGAATCTGCCCGGCGACATACACCGTGCTGCCATGCCGCAACGCCGGAAGATAGGCGTAGTGCGTGGGCGTGGGCTGTGGCAGGACGAGTCCCAAAGCCTGCAAACGCGCGTCGGCTCCGCTCATGATGCTCCTCAGAGACTGCCGGGCAGGAAGTTGACCTGCTTGGCCAGCGTCGCCCAGCGCTTGTTCTCGGCCGCGACGAAATCGCTGAAGGCCTGGGCTGAGCCGCCCTTGGTGCTGACGCCCTGCTCTTTCAGGCGCGAGGCCACTTCGGGCGACTGCAGCGCCCGGTTGAAATCCTCGTTGAGCTTTTTGACGACCGCCTCGGGCGTCCCGGCTGGAGCGACGATGCCTTGCCAGGACGTGATGTCCATATCCTCCAGGCCGACTTCCTTGTAGCTGGGTATGTCCGGCGCGGAATCTATCCGCTCGGACGACGTGACCGCCAAAGCCCGCAGCTTGCCGGCCTGAACGTGCGGCAGCAAGGTAATCACCGGATCCAGGATCAGGCTGATATGTCCGCCCAGCAGGTCGTTGATGGCGGGCGCGCTGCCCTTGTAGGGAATGTGGGCCATGCGGATGCCGGCCCGCTGCTTGAACAGTTCGCCTGCCAGAAAGGTGGAACTGGACGCCGAGCCGAAGGTCAGCGTATCTGGCTTGCTCTTGGCATAGGCGATGAATTCCTTCATCGTCTTGGCGGGCACGGCGTTGCCGGTAGCAATGATGTAGGGCTGGTCGGCCAGCAGGATCACCGGCGCGAAGTCGCGTGCGGCGGAATACGGCAGACTGCTGTACTGCAATTCGTTGATCGACATGATCGGCAGGTTGGCCAACAGCAGCGTATAGCCGTCCGCCGGCGCGCGGGCCACGAACTCGGCCCCGATGATGCCGCTGGCGCCGGGCTTGTTCACCACCAGCACGGGCTGCTTGACGTCCTGGCCCAGCTTTTGCGCCACGGTGCGCACGACCAGGTCGGCCACGCCGCCCGGCGGGAACGGCACGACGATCTGTATGCTTTTATTGGGAAAGTCCTGTGCGCTGGCGTTGCCGACAGCGCACAGCGCCAGCGTGGCGCACGCAAGGATGCGAATGGCGTTCTTCATGTAAGTGCTCCGAGGTTGCGTCCGGTCAGGGATTGCGGATGGAAGAGATTTGCGTGCCGAAGCTCTGGTCGAAGAAGCGCATCCAATTCCCGCCCATCAGCAGCGCCACGTCGTCCGATGAAAACCCGGTCGCGCGCAAGCCTTGCTCGATATTCTGGAAATCGCGGCTGTCCTGGAACCACTCCGGCTGCGGCGGAAATCCCGGCTGCGCGGCCGAGCCTTCGCCATAATCGATGTTCTTGGTATAGCGGCCCGTGCGCATCCACTGCACCACCGAGTCCGGCTGGTCCTGGCACAGGTCCGAGCCCAGGCCCAGGTGCTCCACCCCCACCAGGTCCGCCGTGCGCGCCACCATGGCGCAGAAATCGTCCAGGGTACAAGCCGACTTGTTCTTGAGATGATGCGGATACAGCGAGAAGCCGAACATGCCGCCCGCGCCGGCCAGCGCCTTGAGTACCGTGTCCGACTTGTTGCGCAGCGCCTGCGCCCAGGCATGCGGATTGGCATGGCTGATGGTGATGGGCCGCTCCGACAGTTCTATCGCTTCCAGCGTAGAGCGTTCGCCCGAATGGCTCATGTCGATGACCAGCCCGACCCGGTTCATTTCCTTGATCACTTCGCGGCCCATGCGCGTGACGCCGCTGTCGACCGCTTCATAGCAGCCCGAAGCCAGCAGGGACTGGTTGTTATAGGTCAGCTGCATGAAGCGCACGCCCAGCGTGTGCACCACCTCGACCAGGCCGATATCGTCTTCGATGGGCGAGGGATTCTGCAGCCCGAAAATGATCGCAGTGCGGCCGGACTCGCGGGCGCGCCTGACGTCGTCGCCGCTGCGCGCCTGCACGATCAGTTCCGGAAAGCGCTCGAACCACCGGTTCCAGCGCTCGATGTTGTGGATCATCTCGCGCAGGTTCTCGTGATAGGCGATGGTGACGTGGACCGCGTCCACGCCGCCTTCACGCAGTTGGCGGAATATCTTTTCGGACCAGTTGCTGTATTGCAGCCCGTCGACGCGTAAGGCGCTTGCGCTCATTGCTTGCTTCCTTGATTGGCAGTGAGCGGTACTGTAGATATTTGGCCGGAATTCAGTCAAACTAAAATTACTTAGTTTTATTTCATTTTTTCTTAAATATGAAGCTTGAGCATTTGCGCATGTTCATGGCCGTGGTCGATGCGGGTGAATTGGCCCAGGCGGGGGATCGTGTGGGCCGCACGCCGGCGGCGCTCTCCATGACCTTGAAGCAGCTGGAATCGGAGCTGGGAGGGCCGCTATTCGAAGGCGAGCGCAAGATCCGCTTGTCTCCGCTGGGCCTCTATGTCCGCGCGCAGGCCCAGCGCGCCATTGCCGAATTCGATACGGCCGTGGCCCATATGGTCCGCTATGCCAGCGGCGCGCTCGGAACCGCCAAGGTGGCCGCCGTGCCCTCGGCGGCCATCCAGCTGCTGCCGCAAGTCATCGGCTCGATGCGCCGGCAGTATCCGCAGGTGCGGGTGGATTTGCGCGACATAGACTCGGCCGCGGTGGGCAAGGCGGTGGCCGACGGAGAGGTCGATTTCGGCATTGCCACGCTGCCGGCGCCCTTGCCCGGCATCGTGACCGAACCCCTGTTCGAAGACCGTTTCGTACTGGTGTGCCCAGCCGGACATGGCCTGACCAAACTGCGACGCGAGGTGCGCTGGAGCGATATCGATGCTGCGGAGTTCATTGCGAATGGCTTGTGCGCCCGCTTCAATTCCCCGGAAGTCGCCGCACTGGTGGAAGCCTCGCTGCTAACGGTGCGCAACACCACTTCCTTGCTGACCTTCGTCGAACAGGGTTTTGGCGTCACCATCCTGCCCGCCCTGGCGGTCACGACAAGCGCAAAATTGGCGGTCGTGCCTCTGGCCGACCAAAGCGCCGTCCGCAGCCTGGAAGTGCTGACCCGCGGCGGTGAAACGCTCAGCCCGGCCTCGCAAGCACTGCTGGGACTCACGCGCAGCGTGGCCGCCGAGTTGGCATTGACCTGGTCATGACTTTTTCAGGACGCCCATGAAATTCGACATCTACGGCAGATTTCAACTGGACATCCAGCGTGTGGGCGCGGCGTGGGCCGTTTACCGTTCCGATGCGGGAAAGCACGTCCCGGCTACGGACCTGGCCATTCCCCCGGAAGTGTCCGCCGACGAATTAGCGGAATACCTGGACGACATCTATCACGAGCTTTCCGGCCCCGGCGACCGGATTTCGCGCATCGGGTAGCGCGAGCGCCCTATTCTTCTTCGCCGTAGCCGAAAGGCCAGCGGCGCTTGTTCGGCTCGGGCGCGGGTTGCTGACTGTGCATGACGGGCTCCTGAGGTTCGATGGGCGAATACTACCGGCATCCGCCAAATCGAACTGCAAAGGTTCGCAAAGATCCCGGCAATCGTGCCGCAAGAGCCCCATCCGTGTTTCTAACACAAGGTAGACGCAGCCCGCATCGGGGCTAGAACGTATGCCATTTCTCGGACCGGCGCGTAGGATTGAAGGCAGCTTTACAAATCGGCTGATTGCAGGTGGTCTGGTCTATAGCCATCGACCTCAATCCGAAACGCGGGTCGGCTATTTGAGCGGATCGCCCCTACAACGCGATGGTGTATGGGGAGAACGTCATGCCAGGTTCCAGCTGGATGTGCGGCAGCGATCCACCGGATCGCCAGGGATTCTTCGAAACCGAATTCAATACGGGCGAGACCGAAGTCACGATGTACTCGGTGCTGGGCTGGATGCCGCCGGCGCACCGTGGCTACGTGGTCAGATGGCGCTGGCTTGATCCAGCGGTGGAACAGGCGGAGATTGAACGCTACCTGTATTGGCGCCGCGAAGGACGCAGCCATTCCTGAACCAACCAGTCTCCCCAAACCTTCCCGCATAAGACGCCCAAAGCCCGCTGCCGCCGCAAGCGGGCTTTCTCTTGCCTGGCGCCCGGAAGTCGGGCGACCGCCGCAAGCCCTTGAAATAACTGAAAGTTATGAAAATCCCTGAGGAAAACCCCATCAGGGAATTTACTTATGCTCTTTAATTATTTGCAAAGCGCATACTTGCCGGGCAAGAATTCGTCCTTGGCATAGATCAATAAAGATGGAACTTCGTCAACTCGAGGCCTTCGCGGCCGTCATGTCCACGGGCAGCGTCACTGCTGCCGGCCGGCTGTTGGGACGCTCCCAGCCGGCGATCAGCCGGTTGTTGCAGGAACTGGAAGCCGAGATCGGCTATCCCTTGTTTGCGCGCAGCGGCCCGCGCGTGACGCCTACCGAGCAGGGCTTCCTGCTGTATGACGACGTCGAGCGCGCGCTGGCGGGCATGCAACAGATCCGCAGCCGCGCCGATGAAATCGCCCGTGGCCAGGCCCAGCCGCTGCTGATGGCCGCCACGTCCGCCCTGGCGGCGGGCCTGGTGCCCGACGCGCTCAAGCGCATCGAAGACCGCATCGGCGCCGCGCGCATCCAACTGCGCAGCGCCTCGCCCGAACGCGTGGTGCACGCCGTGCTGTCAGGCGCCGCGCAACTGGGCGCGACCAGCCTGCCGCTGGAGCATCGCGGCCTGACGGTGCACTGGATCGGGCAAGCCCCCTGTGTGGTCGCGTTGCCGGAAAACGATCCGCTGGCGCAGCAGGCCGTGGTGCCGGTAGCCGCGCTGGCCGGGCGCCGCCTGATCACGATGGCCAACCCCTACCGGCTGCGCCGCCGCCTGGACGCCGCAATGGCGCATAACGCCCAGGCGCTGGGCACCATGGAAACCAATTCGTCCGTCAACGCCCTGGCCGCCGTGCGCGCCGGACTGGGCGTGTCGGTGCTGGAACCGATCACCGCCTACGGCGCCCCCATGCCGGGCGTGGCGATCCGGCCCATCGACCTGGACATCCCCTTTTTCTTCGGGGTCATCACCCCGCAGTCGCAAACGCCGACGCCAGCCTGCCAGGCCATGGTCGACGCGCTCGCCCAAGCCGCCGCGGCCCTGCTGCCCGGCTTCGCCCTGCACGACGCCGCCGAACATTCGGCGCTGCTGCAGTCGATCTATGGCGACGACGCCCCTCTTACGGAATCCCCTGCTATATGAATCAGCCCCTAGCCACCCCGCCGCAAGGCCTGGCCGCGCTGGAAGCGCGCTTGCGGCAAGACCTGTCCTGGCTGGAAATCCCCGCCAAGAACTGGGTCACGCCCCGTCTTGTCGACGGCCAGCCGGTACTGGACGTGGCCGTGATCGGCGGCGGCATGGCCGGCCTGGCCGCGGCAGCCTCGCTCAAGCATCTGGGCATCAACGCCCCGATCTTCGACCAGGCGCCCGAAGGCTATGAAGGTCCCTGGGCCACCACGGCCCGCATGGAAACCCTGCGCTCGCCCAAGCAGCTGACCGGTCCCGCGCTGGGCCTGCCGGCGCTGACCTTCCGCGCCTGGTTCGAAGCGCAATTCGGCTCCGAAGAATGGGAAGCGCTGGACAAGATCCCGCGCCTGCAATGGATGGACTACCTGCGCTGGTACCGCCGCGCGCTGGACCTGGACGTGCGTAACGAGCACCGCATCCTGGCCGTGCTGCCGCGCGCCGACCAACTGGTGCAGCTGGACATCGAATCCCCCGCCGGACGCAGCACGGTGCTGGCGCGCCGCGTGGTGCTGGCGACCGGACGCGACGGCCTGGGCGGCGCTTATGTGCCTGAATTTTCGAAGAAGCTGCCGCGCAACCGCTGGGCGCATTCGTCCGACGTGATGGACTACGGGACGCTTGCCGGCAAGCGCGTGGGCGTGGTGGGCGCGGGCGCCTCGGCCATGGACAGCGCCGGCACCGCGCTGGAAGCCGG
>NZ_DATCUY010000678.1:0-16057 GCF_036567245.1 Achromobacter sp.
GTACAGCGAGCCCCAGCGCGCGTTGGCGGCGTTCAGCGCGTAGCGCGAGTTGGACATCGGCACGACCAGCTGCGGGCCGGCCTGCTGCGAGATCTCGGTGTCGACGTTTTCGGTGGTGGCGCGCACGCTGGCGGGCTGCGGCAGCAGGTAGCCGATGCCTTCCAGGAATTTGCGGTAAGCGGCCGGGTCTGCGATGGGGCCGGGATGGGCGCGGTGCCAGGCGTCGAGCTCGGCCTGCAGGCGGTCGCGTTCGGCCAGCAGCGCGCGGTTCTTGGGCGCCAGGTCGTCCACCAGGGCCGCGAAGCCTTGCCAGAAGCCGTCGGCATCCAGGCCGGTGCCGGGCAGGGCTTCCTGTTCGATGAATTGGTTCAGATTGGCCGCCACTTGCAGGCCGTGGTGCTGGATGCGTTGAGTCATGCGGTTCTCTAGCGGTAAGGGACTGGCCGACGCCGCGCGCCGGGCGTATCTGGTCCCGACATCATCGTTCGCGTCTCTCTCAATGTCCATATCAAAACCCACTGGTCATACCAGTTTGTGCGCTGCCATATAGGCAAATACGTATTTTTTATGGTTTTATATCAGCGACTTACAGGGGTGTGATCCAATGGCTCCTATCGAAGGGCCGCTTGGTCATACCACTGGCGACGGAGAGTGCATGTACGCGGAAACAGAAGAAAAGCCCCGTCAGGTGGCGGACGAGGTCGCCGAACGGATCGAGCGGCTGATCCTGGACGGGGTGCTGAAGGCCGGCCAGGCGCTGCCTTCCGAACGGCGGTTGACCGAGAAGCTGGGCGTGTCGCGCACGGCCTTGCGCGAAGGGCTCAAGCTGTTGCGCGCGCGCGAGATCATCCATACCGCGCAGGGCAAGGGTTCCTATGTGGCGCACATCTCCAAGGTGGACGCCGGCCCGCTCATGCATCTGTTCAACTCGCAGCCGCGCACGCTCTATGACTTGCTTGAAGTGCGTTCGCTGCTGGAGGCCGAGTCCGCCCGGCTGGCGGCCATACGCGGCACCGAGGCGGATTTCATCATGATCCGCCGCCGCTATGACGAAATGGTGGCGGCCCAGGGCACCGCCACCGACACGGCGACGCATGCGCATCTGGACCATGCCTTCCATCTGGCCATCTGCGAGGCTTCGCACAATCCGGTGCTGGTGCACACGCTGCAATCCTTGACGGATCTGCTGCTGGGGTCGGTCTTCGCCTGCGTCAACAACCTGTACCACCGCCAACCCGAGAAGCGCCAGATCGACCGGCAGCACACGCGGCTGTTCAACGCCGTGACGGCGCGCCAGCCGGAGCAGGCGCGCAAGGCTGCCGCGGACCACGTGGACAGCGTGCGCCAGAGCCTGGCCGATATCGAGCAGGAAGAGCAACGCCTGGTGCGCGCGACCCTGCGGCTGGAAGGCTGGAGCTAGCGTCCCATCCCACCGTGAGCTTTTGCGGGATAGGACGCCTGGGGCGCGCGGCCGGAGTCAGCGGTCGGCCATCGCGCCGCTGCCCGCCAAGGCCAGCGGTTTGCCCGCGTAGACCCGCCCGAAACGGTTGTTGATGAAAGCGTCCAGGTCTATCGATTCCTGGCCCACGAAGCCGCGTTGCGGCAAGGCGCCTTGCGCCACCAAGTCCAGCGCGGCGCAGATTCCCGCAGCGGTGGAGAGCTGGATGGCGCTGAGGCGATGGCCGTCGACCTCCGCGCCGAAGATGCGGATGGGGTAGGACTCTTCCTCCAGGCGGCCATGCCGGCGGCCGGACGCCGAGGCCTGGATCACGATCACGTCCTGCTCGGTCGTGGGAATGGCGGCTTCGAAGATTTCCTTGAGCAGGTCGCGGCGGTCGCGCAGGCGCAGGTCGTTGAGCAGCAGTTTCATGATGCTGCAGTGGCCCGGGTAGCGCACCGATTTGTAGTCCACGTTGCGGGCGCGGCCGCGCAAGGTGGCGGGCAGGGTGCCCAATCCGCCCGAGGTGTTGAAGGCCTCGTATTCCACGCCATCCAGCGCGAAAGTTTCGTAGCCTTCCAGGGCGGGCACGCTGGTCAACTGGCCGTCGACGATGGCCTCGCAAGGGTTGCAGTATTCGTTGATCAGCCCCTCGGTGCTCCAGGTCAGGTTGTAGCGCAGGCTGTTGGAGGGATAGCGCGGCAGGGCGCCCACGCGCATGCGCAGGTCCAGCAGGGTGTCGAAGCGGCGCGCCAATGCGTTGCCGACCACGCCGATGAAGCCCGGGGCGAGGCCGCATTGGGGCATCAGCACGCTGCTTGCGGTTTCCGCCAGCGCCTGGATCGCGTGCGTGCTGGCCACGTCTTCCGTCAGGTCGAAGTAGTGCACGCCTGCCTTGGCACACAGGCCGGCCACTGCGGCGGCGCGGTGAAAGGGCAAGGCGTTGATGACCGCGTATCGGCCTTCGATGCATTGCGCCACGGAGTCGTCGTCGGAAATCTGGCGGGTTTCGCAGCCCAGTTCAGCCGCGATGCGCAGCCGCGCGGGATCCTGGTCGGCAACCAGCACCGAGTAGCCGCCGCTGCGTTCCAGCATCAGGGCAATGGCGAAACCGATTTTTCCGGCGCCCAGGAGTAGGACGAGCCGGGGAGAGGCGGTGGTCATGGTGCGGCTCCTGCATGGAAGGGGAGTGGGTGAGCTCATCCTATGCGGGGGCGCTGTCGATGTGTAGATGCTAAATAGTCGAATCGGCCATAGGTAACGTTAATTCGACTTAATTTATTGTCGAAACGTCAAAAACGAAGCCCTCCGGTTTGGGGCCGGAGGGCTTCGGGGCGCTGCCTGGCCGGGGAGGCCAGGGGGGGATCAGCTGCCCAGGGGCGGGTAGTCCAGGTTGCCGAAGGTGACCAGGCCTTCCGACTTGGCCTGGGCCAGTTCGGTGCGGACCTGGGCACGGGTCAGCGAAGTGGCTTGTTCAGCGGCGGCGACGGGCGGGTAGTCCAGATTGCCGAAGGTCACTTCGCCGGCGTTCTTGGCTTGCTGCAGTTCAGCTTGCACTTGCTGCGAGGTCAGGGTCGACTTCGGGGCGATGGCGGCGGGGTAGCCTTCTTCGCCGAAGGTGTATTGGCCCGAGACCTTGGCTTGTTGCAGTTCGGCTTGGACTTGAGCGCGGGTGGGGCCCTGATCAGCCTCGGCGGCTTGGGCGCCGGCAGCCAGAACGGACATCGACAGCATCAAAGCGGTAGCAAGGGTTTTCATGGCAGACCTCCAGTGTCTTGAGCTTGGGAGCCGAACCGCTGGCCTGATTGCCTGGGGTTCGCTTGCTGTGTCCCGATGAGATGCATTCTGGCCTCAAAACACCCCCGGATAAACCCTGATTCTCTGAAAACATCTTTCCAAAAAGAAGACTAATAGATTTCCATTTCGCCAAATGGCACCATGGATGGTGGAATTTCCATTTGATGACACCATAGGAGGTAGTCCACCCGGGAGGGGCGGAGGTCAGGCGGCGGCGGGGGGAGATGGGGCGCGCAGCCCCGGCTTGATCCCGGGGCTGGCAGGAGGGGGAGGATCAGCGGTTCAGTTCGACCAGCGCGGCGTTGTATTCCGCCTGGGCTTCGTCCAGCTTGCGCTGGGCCTTGTCGATCTTGTCCTGCTTGCCCTTGGCGCGGGCCTGCTTGAGCTCGCTTTCGCGTTCGGCGACCTTGTTCTGCTTGTCGCGCACATCGGCTTCGCGCTGCGATTGCAGGCGGCTGTCGGTGCAATGGGCCTTCGCCTCGGCCAAGGCTTTGCGCAACCCGGCTTCGCGGCGGGTATTGTTCTGTGCCTTGGCGGCAGCGATGTCGTTTTCGATTTCGCAGAACTTGGCGGTGCAGCCGCGCTGGGCCGAGCAATCGCTGGCGGCCTGGGCCGGAATCGCCACGAATGCGGCGGCCGCGGCGGCCGACAAGGCCAGGGATTTGAACAGTGAGGGCATGCGTGGTCTCCGTAAGGCGTTGCGGAGGCTACATCATGGCCCCAGTCGGCGCCGCCGGCAATGCGCGGCGTCAACGGGGCATCGGCGCCGCGATCAGGGCGCTGCCGACGCAGCCCTCAGCGGATCAGCGTGCCGGCCAGCGCGGCGGCGACCAGCAGGGCGCCCAGCCACAGGTTGGCGCGGAACAGCATGAAGTTGCGGTCGGGCCGCTGGATGTCGAAGACCTTCAGCTGCCACGCCAGGTGCACCGCCACCGCCACCATGCCGACCTGATAGGCCCATGACAGCCCGATGGCATAGCCGCCCCAGGCCCACAGCGCGATGGTGGCCAGGTAGAAGCCGCCGATCCAGAGCTTGCCCTGGTCGCCGAAACGCATGGCGGTGGAATGCAGGCCCAGGCTGCGGTCGTCGCGCACGTCCACGTAGGCGTAGATGCTGTCGTAGCCGACCTGCCACAGCACCGCGCCCGCCCACATGGCGATGGCGGCCAGCGGCACGTGGTTCTGCGTGTCCGACCAGGCCATCAGCATGCCCCAGTTGAAGCAGATGCCCAGCACCACCTGCGGCCAGTACGTGACGCGCTTGCACAGCGGGTAGATGAAGACGAAGGGCAGCACGGCCACGGCCAGCCAGCGGCTCATTTCATTCAGGAAGAACAGCAGCGACCCGCAGACCAGCAACTGCCCGACCAGGAACCAGACCGCGTTCTTCATCGTGAGCTGGCCGCTGGTCAGCGGACGGAAGCGGGTGCGCTCGACATGCTTGTCGAAATTGCGGTCGCACATGTCGTTGACGGTGCAGCCGATGCCGCGCATCAGCAGCGCGCCCAGCGAGAACACGATCAGCCGCCGCAGGTCGGGCAGGCCGCCGGCAGCCTGGACCAGCGCGGCGATGGCCGGCAGCAGGGTCAGCCAGGTGCCGATGGGGCGGTCCAGGCGGCACAGGCGGGCATAGGGCCGCCAGGACTTGGGCAGCCAGCGTTCGACCCAGTCGGTGAAGACGATGTCGCTGAGGTCAACGGGGGATGGTTGGGGGGCGCTCACTGTCACGGCGAAACGGAATGGGAAAACCAAGAGCATAAAACAACGGCGGCCGGGCATCCTGCCCAGCCGCCGTTCATCTTTCACAGCCCCTTCGAGGCACCCCCGTCATATTTCCACTGTCGTGGCGAAAGCGGGGCCGCACGGATCCGGGCTCCGCCGGTCCGTAGCGGCGCCCCCCTGGGGGGGAAGCGCCGCAGGCGCTTCGGGGGGGAGCCTACACTTCGGCTTTCAGCAGCTTGCCCAGGATCGCGATGCCGCGGCGGATCTTGTCTTCCGGCACGGTGGCGAAGCTCAGGCGCAGCGTGTTGGTCTTGCTGGCGCCGCAGTAGAACGGCGCGCCGGGCACGAACGCCACGTTTTGCGCGATGGCCTTTTCCAGCAGCTTGGTGCTGTCGATGTGCTCGGGCAAGGTCAGCCAGATGAACATGCCGCCTTCGGGCTTGGTCCAGGTGATGGTGTCCGGGAATTCCTGCTTGATGGCTTCCAGCATGCAGCTGCCCTGGGCGCGGTAGATTTCGCGCACGTTGGGCAGGTGCTCTTCCAGGAAGCCGTCCTTGACGATTTCGTACACGGCCATCTGGGTCAGCGTGGGCGTGTGCAGGTCGGTGGCTTGCTTAGCCTGCACCAGCTTGTTGATCAGCGGGCGCGCGGCGGCGATGTAGCCCAGGCGCAGGCCGGGGGCCAGCACCTTGGAGAACGTGCCCAGGCGAACGACGTTGGCGCCGTACTCGGCGGCCAGCGCGATCAGGCCAGGCTGCGGCTCGCCGGCGTAGCGCAGTTCGCCGTAGGGATCGTCCTCGACAATGGTCAGGTTCAGCTCCGCGGCGCGCTTGACCAACGCGATGCGGCGTTCCAGGTTCAGCGTGCGGCCGGTGGGGTTCTGGAAGTTGGGCAGGGCGTACAGGAAGCGGGCGCCATCGGCCAGTTCAGGGGTGATGGCTTCCGGGATCAGGCCGCCTTCGTCGGTGGGCACCGGCACGAAGTTGGGCTGGTACAGGCTGAACGATTGCAGCGCGCCCAGGTAGCTGGGGTCTTCGACCAGCACCTTGCTGTCCTTGTCGATCAGCACCTTGCCCAGCAGGTCCAGCGCCTGCTGCGAACCCGACACGATCAGGATCTGGTCGGCGGCGACGCTGGCGCCGGCCTTGTTCAGGTCATCGGCAACCCATTGGCGCAGCGGCGCAAAGCCTTCGGTGGGGCCGTACTGCAGGGCGGCGCGGCCGTTGGTGGACAGTACCTTGTCGAATGCCGCGCGAACTACCTCTACCGGGAAGCCGCCGGGCGCCGGCAGGCCGCCAGCGAACGAAATGACTTCGGGGCGCTCGGTGACCTTGAGGATCTCGCGGATGGCGGAGCTGGTGAGTTGCTGGGCGCGTTCCGAAAAGGAAAACGCAGGTTCGAGAGGCTTGTCCATGGAGTGCTTCTTGAAAAAGAAGGGTAGGAAAATACGGGCGGTTGGTCCCTTGAGGGCGGCCCGGCGGAAAAACATTCGGCAAAAAACTATTGTCCCACACGGCGGCGGCCCGGCCCCCATAACGCCGGGAACCCCTAAAATCACCTGCATCGATAACCGCCTGTACAGTTACATTTCCCATGTTCCAAGCCGCTCCCATCGTCGCCGACTCCAAGGCCGCCCTCTATGCCGGCCTGGTTGCCCAGGCCCGCGCCCTGCTCGAAGGCGAGCCCGATCGCATCGCCAACGCCGCCAACCTGAGCGCGCTGGCCTACCAGGCCCTGCCCGACCTGAACTGGGCGGGCTTCTATTTCTTTGACGGCACGGAACTGGTGCTGGGCCCCTTCCAGGGCAAGCCGGCTTGCGTGCGCATTCCGCTGAACCGCGGCGTATGCGGGGCGGCCGCCAGCCAGCGCCAGACGCAGCTGGTGCCCGACGTGCATGCGTTTCCCGGCCACATCGCCTGCGACGCGGCTTCGCGTTCCGAGATCGTGGTGCCGCTGGTCCATCAGGGCCAATTGATCGGCGTGTGGGACGTGGACAGCCCGGTGCCGGACCGTTTCGACGAAGACGACCGCCAGGGCATGGAAGCGCTGTGCGCGGTGTTCGTCGCGAGCCTGGGCTGACTCGCGGCGGCGCTACCGCGCCGCATGCCGTTGACACGGTTGCGGGCTCCCGGTAGATTTCCGCATCTGCGCTTGCAGACCACTGCATTCAATCCATACATGATTCATCAGGCCAACCAATCCGCTTTCCTGTTCCGCGCCCTGGGCGTGGTGCTGGCTTGCGCCGGCCTGAAATCCAAAAAACAGCCGCTCATCTGACCGGAGCATGCTGTTCCGTCAGATGGGCGACGGAACAGCGGCCTCCTGGCGGCGCTTGGCGCCGTCCGCGCATCCCCTGACATCCCGAGCACTTCTGTACGGTCCAACCACGGTCCGCTTACACCGAAGGAGTGTCCTCATGCAATCTCATCATCAATCTCCGATCCAGGGCGTCTGGGTGCCTCTGGTCACGCCGTTTTCCGGCGGCGCCGTGGATGGCGGGGCCTTGCGCCGCCTGGTGCGCCACTATGCCGCCGCGGGCGTGGACGGGCTGGTCGTGTGCGGCAGCACCGGCGAGGCCGCGTCGCTGGACGACGCCGAGCAACTGGCGGTGCTGGACGCCGTGCTGACCGAGGCGGGCAGGCTGCCCGTCATCATGGGCCTGGCGGGCAACCATCATGGCCATGTGATGCAACGGCTGGCCGCCTTCGGCACGCGTCCGTTGGCCGGCATCCTGGCGCCCGCGCCGTACTACGTGCGTCCCGGCCAGGAAGGCGCCGCCGCCTATTTCCGCTGCCTGGCCGATGCCTCGCGCTTCCCCCTGGTGCTCTACGACATTCCCTACCGCACCGGCACGACATTGGATACAGCGACCCTGGTGGCGCTGGCCGCGCACCCCAACATCGCCGCCATCAAGGACTGCGGCGGCTCGCTGGAAAAGACCATCGCCCTGATCGCCGACGGCAACATGCACGTGCTGGCGGGCGAGGACCTGCAGGCGCTATCCGTAATGAGCCTGGGGGGCGCAGGCATGATTGCGGCCGCGGCGCATATCCGTCCCGACCTGTTCGTGGCCATGCACCAGGCAGTGAAGGCCCAGCAGCTGGACCTGGCCCGCAAGCTGTTCCACGCGCTGGTCCCGGTCATCCAGCTGACCTTCGCCGAGCCCAATCCCGGTCCCTTGAAGGCGCAGCTGGGGCGCCAGGGCCTGCTGAGCGAGGAACTGCGCATGCCCATGCCGCCCGCCAGCATGGCTTTGGCGGCGCGCATGGACGCCGCCGTGGCGGGGCTGAACCGGCAGTATCCCTGCCAATAGCCCGAACTTGGTGAGCAGTCCGCCAGCTTTGTGGCGTTCGGATTCATTTAGTAATAAATGTCCTACCGGGAAGCTGACGGATTGCTTATCATGCGGCCATTCTTCGGGTGAAACAAAACGTTCATGGCCCAAGCTTTTGTAGCCTTGTCCGCCTGGCAAGTCATGCTGGCGGGCCTGCTGTTCTTCAGCGGCATCTATCTGGTCTTCGGTGCGGCCACCTGGCTGCTGACGCAGCACATCCTGCCCGCGCTGGGCATCGGGCGAGCGCTGGATCCGCGCCCGCTGGCGCCGGGCCAACTGCGGCGCGAATTCGCGCAGTCCAGCCTGTCCATCCTGCTGTTCGGCACGGGCATGATTTTCCCGTGGGGCCTGCTGCAGCTGGGCTGGGCGCACCTGGATCCGGATGCCAGCTGGCAAAAGATCACGGTCGAGATCCTGGTGCTGGTGGCCTGGAACGACGTGCATTTCTGGATCAACCATCGCCTGCTGCATACCAAGCTGCTGCGCCGCTTCCACCTGCCGCATCACCGCTCGGTCGTGACCACGCCGTTCTCGACCTACAGCTTCCATCCCATCGAAGCGCTGATGTTGGGCAACGTGATCATGCTGCCCATGGTGCTGCATGACTTCAGCTTCTGGTCGCTGGCGTCGGTGCCGCTGTTCAGCCTGTTCTTCAACTGCATCGGCCACGCCAACTACGACTTCTTTCCCAACGTGTCCTACGCGCACTGGTTCGCCGCCAGCCGCCGCCATCATTTGCACCACGCCTGCTACAACGGCAATTACGGTTTCCAGTTCACCTTCATGGACCGCCTGTTCCGCACTCGCCTCAAGGCCGAGGCGGCGCAGTCCCAGCTGAATGCTTTCCGGCAGCGAGAATCGCTTGGCGGGCGCGCTTAAGCGGCAGCGCCGGCTGCCGTCGCTGCGCAGCCGGCGCGACTGGCAAAGCCTGGCCTACCTGGCCGCGTTGCCCGCGCTGGCGGCGTGGCAGTGGGTGCACGGCTTCTGGTGGCCGCTGTACGGCTTGATGCTGTTCCTGACCCTGGGCGTGGGCGTCATCCACCACAACCATACGCACATCCGCATGTGGCGGGGACGCTGGGCCAACCGCGCGACCGATTTCTGGATCACGCTGCTGCAGGGGCATCCGACCTTCGTGTTCTATCCGGCGCACGTGGCCAACCACCATCGCTACAAGCACGGCGCACGCGACGTGGCGCGCACCTACCGCTTCGGCGGCGACACCAACCATCTTTGGGGCTACCTGATTCATCCCCTGCAAGCGGGCTGGGTGCTATATCCCTTGTTCTTCGCGTGGCTGGGCCGCTTGTACCGGCATTGGCCGGGCGCCTGGCGCTATTGCATGGCGCAGTACGGCGTATGGCTGGGTCTATGGGGCGGGCTGCTGGCGGTCAACCCCGTGAAGGCGCTGGTGTTCGTCATTGTGCCGCAGCTGCACGGGCTGCACTGGCTGCTGGCCACCAACTACCTGCAGCATGCGCACGCCGACGGCGGGCCCCGGTCCGTCGCGGGCCTGAACTATGCGCGCAATTTCGAAGGACTGGTCAATCCGCTGCTCTTCAACATCGGCCTGCACACCGCGCACCACGAGCATCCGCGGGCGCACTGGTCCGAACTGACGCGCCTGCACCGCGAGCAATACCGCCACCGCGTGAACCCGGCCTTGAACGAGCCGGGCCTCACGCCCTACATGTTCCGCGTGTTCCTGCTGGGCGCCTTCATGCCGCGCTTTCGCAGCCGCTCATGCATGGCGCCCGAGCACATCCGCTAGCGCCGCACACCCTACATCCACCAGAGGCCTCCCATGCCCATTGCGTTTCATCGTGTCTACCTGGAAAGCGCCGGCTATTTCATGCCGGGCGAGCCCGTGTCCAACGATGCCATGGACAGCTACATCGCGCCGCTGAACCGCATGTCCAGCCGCATCAAGAGCCGCATCCTGGCGGAGAACGGCATCAAGCAGCGCTACTACGCGATCGATCCCGAGGGCGCCACGGTGTACACCAACGCGCAGCTCGCGGCCAACGCCATCCGCGATTGCCTGCGGCGCCATGACAGTGATCTGTCGGCCGTGTCGCTGCTGGCCAGCGGCTCGTCGGGCGGGGATGCGCTGATGCCGGGTTTCTCCAACATGATCCAGGGCGAGCTGGCCGCGCATCCGATGGAAACCCTGTCGGTGCACGGCATTTGCGCGGCGGGCGTGTCGGCGATCCAGACGGCCGCGCAGGGCGTGGAGCTGGGCGGACACGCCAGCGCCCTGGCCGTGGCCAGCGAGCTGCCGTCGCGGCTGTTCAAGCGCTCGCGCTTCGCGGCGCGCGGCTACGACGCCGACTTCGATGCGCATTTCCTGCGCTGGATGCTGTCGGACGGCGCAGGGGCGGTGTTGTTGGGCAACAGCGGACGGCCCTTGCCGGGCGCTTCGCAAGGCGTGCGCCTGCGCCTGAAGTGGGTGCACCAGCGTTCGTTCTCGGGCGACTATCCGGTGTGCATGCAGCTGGGGCTGTCGGCCGATCGCGCCAAGGGTCATCTGGACTATCCGTCGTGGAACGAGGCCGAGGCCGACGGCGCGCTGTCCTTGCGCCAGGACATCCGCCTGCTGCCGCACCTGTTCGACATCGGCATCCATGAATACGCCAAGCTGGTGCGCGACGGCTGGGTGGATCCGGACCAGGTGGACCACTTCCTGTGTCATTACTCGTCGGAGAAGTTCATCCCGGTGGTGGAAGACCTGATGGAGAAGGCCGGCCTGGTGATCCCACGCGAACGCTGGTTCAGCAACCTGGCGTGGCGCGGCAACACCGGTGCGGCCTCCATCCTGATCATGCTGGCCGAGTTCCTGGAAACGCGCGAAGTGAAGCCCGGTGAGCAGATCTTCTGCTACATCCCGGAATCGGGCCGTTTCATGGCCGCCTACATGCTGCTGGAAGCCGAGGCCGTGCACGCGCCGCAGATCGCCGTGGGCGCGCCCATGGCAGCCGCCGCGCGGGAAGATGCGAACAGCGACGACGCCGCCGCGATCGCGCCGCCGCACGATCCGGACATGGCGCCGCAAGGCCTGGGCCAGCTGCTGACCGAGCTGGCTGCGATCTGGCACGACTACCGCTCGCGCGTGTGGCGCACGCCGGTGGTGCGGCGCCTGCGCAATCGCCAGTTCCAGACGGCCGACTATCTGAACTGGATGGAGAACTGGATTCCGCAGGTGCGCGAAGGCAGCAAGTGGATGCGCGAAGGCGCGGCCTCGCTGTCGGAGCAGTACGCGCCGCTGGCCGCGTTGATCGACATGCATGCCGGCGAAGAGCAGAACGATTTCCAGATCCTGTTCCAGGACTACCGCAACGCGGGCGGCCCGGTGGACAGCATCGATGCCCTGCGCCGCAATCCCGGCGGCGAGGCGCTCAACGCCTATCTGCACGGCCTGGCCGCCACGCGCGATCCCATCGGCCTGCTGGGCGCCATCTACATCATCGAGGGCACCGGCCAGCGTATCGTGCCGGCGCTGCTGCCGCTGCTCAAAGCCAGCCTGACGCTGCCGCCCGACGCCTTCCGCTTCCTGGAGTACCACGGCCACAACGACGAGCATCACCTGGCGCGCTGGCTGTCGGCGGTGGAGCTGGCGCTGGACTGCGACGAGGACGGCCGCGCCGAACAGCGTATCGTCGACACGGCGCGCCGCACGGCCGCGCTGTACCTGATGCAGTTCCACCACGTGATGGAAGGCGACGCGTCATGAGCAAAGAACCCGAATTCCTTGCCAAGCCGCACGATCCCGCCGATCCCAGCCCCTGGCTGGCGCTCTACCTGGACCGCAGCACGCCCTTGCCGGACAAGGTGAAGAAGGCCTGGCTGACGGATTCCAGCTGCGCCTCGCGCCAGTACCTGCTGCCCTTCTTGCGGCCGCTGGCGCGCGCCTTCATCATCCTGATCCAGGTCGTCAAGACCGTCCTGCCGCGGCGCTGGTCGCATTCCAAGCTGCTGCACCGCATACTGGCCTGGGGCTTGAAGCGCTTCGTGTCGCCCGAGGCCAACTGGCTGATCCTGCGCCATTTCCACCTGGGCGCGCAGATCCTGTCCTTCATCGCGGCCAACTCGCCGGTGCGCGTTACCACCACGCCGCTGGAACCGCGCGATATCGATGACCTGAAGGACGAACTCTTCGTCAAGCACGACCTGAACCTGTTCAACTTCGTCATCCGCCTGAACCAGGCGCTGCGCGATGCAGGCGTGGAAATGCATGCGCCGGAACGGGTCGATTTCTCGATGATCCGCGATCCGGACCTGCTGCTCGAAGACATGCCGCAGGGAAAACTGAACTTCCTGGACCTGCAAAGCGCGATCGAGCTGTTCACGCCGCTGTATCAGCTGATGCTGACCGACAACGACTTCTGGCGCGCGGCCAATTCGCTGCAGCTGGATGAGACCATTGGCATCTACGCGGCCAAGCTGCTGGGCGCGCCGCAGCACCTGATCCTGGTCAACAACAACCATCCGCTGGTGCCGATGTCGACCTTGCGCGCGGGCTACCGGCTGGTGCTGCACGGGCTGTCCACCGAGATGCTGCACAGCCTGCTGATGGAAATGAAAGAGGCGCAGCAGGGCGGCGAACCGTCCGCGCCGATCGCCTGAGGCCTGTTCGGGTTTAATCGGTGCCAGTGTCTTGGCTGGGTCTCGGGCCGCTGGAACGGGGCTACGCTTCGGGCGCGGGGTTCGGCTGATGGCAGCCCGTTCCACGCTCGGAAACGACGGTATCGTCAGTTGGTTTGAGGTAGGCATCAAAGATGGGCAGGACCTGCTCCCATTCCAATCGTTGAGCCCGGGCCGCAAAGAGCGCCTTGCCGAAGGTCACCGGATTCCGGGGACTGGCCAGCACCTTTTCCAGCGCGTCCTTGTCGTCGTCATGTTTGGCGTGAAATACCGGATCCTGGCCATCATAGTGGTAGAACTTGCGGATTCTCCCATCGGGGCCGCGGAGGGTGTGGCAGGCAGCATATGAATCCTGCGCGATATGGAGCAATTGCCCCAAGGCGATGCCACGGGAAGCTACACCGAATTGATAGTCCATAAGGTCGCCTATGCGCCGGGTGCCGGGCCGAAAGAACGTCGACATCCCGGGGACCACCGTGACCCAATCATTCGTGTCATATGTGTTCCCCAACGAAATTTCGTAGGCAAAGCGGGCCCAGATCAGGAGATTCTCGTAATTCTTCCCCGCGCTCACGTTACGCGGAGACATGGCGTGCAGAAACTGCAGATCCCCAAAATGGCCGCGCCCGCCCCAGGACATCTTGGAGTTCTTGCCCTTGTCCTTTTCCGCGTTCTTGAGCGACGCTCTGACCAGGTGCATGAGGTAGCACCGGGACTTATCTCGATCCAGCGGGGATACCTTGCCTAGGCAGCCCTTTGTGCTGTTGTCCGTCAACCAAACGGTGGGGAAGTCGTTCCAACGGACGCCGGTTTGCACATCGGCCATATGGATGTCTTCGTGTTCCAGTCCCGTCTTGCAATCTACCAAGGGCGTGCAATCGAAGACGGCCAGAGTCAACTGCTGGTGTATGGGGCTCGCCCCATCGAGGAAGGGGATTTGCGATTGGTTCTGTTTCGAAAGATCCTGGGCAAAGGCGTCTTCCACGGGGGTCAGACGCAGTTTCCAAGCTGATGCCGTGCCAGGGAACGACAGGATGGCAAGCAGGAAAATTGCTGAAACAACAGGGTTGTTCATGACCATTCCTTGACGATGGTTGCGGCAAGTCTGCATGCTGGCATGGACTCTTATAGTGGCTGCCATTGCCAAAAAATAGCTGGTGGTATCCACAATTGCTTGGTGCGCGAATTCTGCCCACCATCGCGGGGCACTTGCAGTGCAGATTGGCTGAGGCGACAGCAGACGATGAGCGCGAACCTTGGTCTCCGACGCAAGCGCTGCGGTATATTGCAGCGCTCGTCCGGTCGCCGATGCCGCCCTGCGGCTGCGCCTGAATCACCTCCTGGAAGCTCTGTCCATGCCTTCGTCCATCGAGATCATCGCCACTCTCCTGTTCACCGTGGCGGTCCTTCATACCTTCTCGGTTCCTTACTTCGCGCGGCTCGCGCATCGTGGCGGACCGCATGCGGGCATCTGGCATCTGTTCTCCGAAGTCGAAGCCGTGTTCGGCGTCTGGGCCTTTGTGCTGATCGTGGCAATGGCGGCGCTGGCCGGCCCCTCGCATGCCATCGAATACATGGACACGCGCAACTTCACCGAGCCGCTGTTCGTCTTCGTGATCATGGTGGTGGCGGCCAGCCGGCCGATCCTTGAACTGGTGGGCATGCTGGTGCGGCTGGTGGCGCGCGTGCTGCCGCTGCCGCGCGAACTCGCCACCTTCTTCGTCGTGATGTCGCTGGTGCCGCTGGGCGGCTCCTTCATCACCGAACCGGCCGCGATGACGCTGGCCGCCATCCTGCTGCGCGACGCCTACTTCCGCAGCAGCGGGCGCGCGGGCTTCAAGTACCTGACTCTCGGCGTGCTGTTCGTCAACGTCTCCATCGGCGGCGTGCTGACCTCCTATGCCGCACCGCCGGTGCTGATGGTGGCCTCCACCTTCGGCTGGGACTCGGCCTTCATGGCGCAGCATTTCGGCTGGCGCGCGGCGGTCGCCGTCTGCCTGAACGCGGCGCTCCTGACCTTCATCTGCCGCAAGGCGCTGCTGGAGCGCTCGGTGGGCACGGGCGGCGGCGTGGACGCGCCGGAAGGCGGCGACGCGCGCGGGCCGGTGCCGCTGCTGGTCATGCTGGTGCACCTGGTCTTCCTGGTTGCCGTGGTGCTCAGCGCGCACCATCCGGCTATTTTCCTGGGCCTGTTGATGATGTTCATCGGTTTTTCCGAAGCCTATAAGCGCTACCAGAGCCGCCTGATGATCAAGGAAGGCCTGATGGTGGGCTTCTTCCTGGCCGGCCTGGTGGTGCTGGGCGGCCTGCAGAAATGGTGGCTGCAGGACCTGCTGGGCGGGCTCGAGCCCTTTGTGCTGTTCTGGGGCGCCACCGCGCTCACCGCCATTACCGACAATGCCGCGCTGACCTACCTGGGTTCGCTGGTCGAAGGCACCAACGAGGCCTGGCGTTACATGTTGGTGGCCGGCGCGGTCACGGGCGGGGGCCTGACGGTGATCGCCAACGCGCCCAACCCGGCCGGGTTCGCCATCCTGAAGAACCATTTCCCGGACGGCAGCATTTCGTCGGGGCGGCTGTTTCTGTCGGCCCTGGCGCCGACCCTGGTGGCGGCCGTCATGTTCCTGCTTCCCGTATAGGGCGGCAGGGCCGGAAAGACCGCTGGCGGCGCCCTTGAGGCGCTGCCACAGGCGGGCCGCCGGGGGCAGACACCGGGCGTTCACGAAAAACCGCTAAAATTCAAGACTTTCCCGTATTTTTTCCGGCCTTGCCCGCCTGCCGCTTCCGTTCGGACCTGATCCGGCCCAGGACCTCGCGTCCGGCGACAGCGGCTTTTGATACGCCGGGCCCGCGCCTGGGAGCCCTAGATGCCCATTTACGCTTACAAGTGCAGCGCCTGCGGCCATGCCAAAGACGTCTTGCAGAAGATTTCCGATGCGCCGCTTTCGGTTTGCCCCGAATGCGGTCAAAGCGCTTTCTCCAAGCAGGTGACCGCGGCTGGATTCCAGCTCAAGGGCTCCGGCTGGTATGTCACGGACTTCCGCGGCAACGGTAACAGCGGCAGCCAAGGTGCGGCTGCGGCCGGCACGCCGGCGGCGCCCGCTGAAAGCGCCGCGCCTGCCGCC
>NZ_DATCUY010000679.1:0-10989 GCF_036567245.1 Achromobacter sp.
AAGGCCGGCGCCGCTGCCCGTCCGGCCAACGCCGCCAAACGCGCCGTTGCGCCCAAGTACCGCCATCCTCAAACAGGGGAAACGTGGAGCGGCCGTGGCAAGGCCCCCCGCTGGCTCGCCGCGGAAGAAGCCGCCGGCGCAACCCGCGACAGTTTTCTTATCAAAGAATAAGAACCTATTCGTCAGTAAGAAAAATCGGCGCACCGTTATGGTGCGCCGATTTTATTTAAGGGCTGGCCGCAAAAGCCGCCGGGATTTACTGCACCGGGAAACGGATTTCGCGCTCCGCGCCATTATTCCCGGGAAAATTATCAAATATTGCGCGCACCAGGTATGGCATGGTCCGCAGGAAATCGTCGCGCTCGCTCAATATGAAAGCGCTGGAACGGTACACCTCCGCGCCACCACGCTGCGTGTCGTAGATATGCAGGGTGAGGGTATTGCGCTGCACGGCCATGGGCACATCCACCCACTCGGGCCCCCAATAACCATAGCCGGCTCCCCAGGGCCGCGGGCCGTAGAACCCGCCATAGCCATAGCCGCCGTAAAAGTATGGGTCGTACGGACGCTGCACCATTATCTGGGTCTGCGTGGTGCCGTAGTTGAACGACACGTCGAAACGGCCTTTGGCTCCAGGCCTGGTTTCGACCAGGCCGGTTGCGCCTATGCCAGCCCGCACCATGTCCTGATAGGACTGATATTCGAGATTGTTGTTTTGCGAGGCATCGGCGGCAATGAACTGGTATGTCTGCCCCTCCACGCCCGCGGGCCATTGCTGGAAGGAAGTCACCCGCGCGGAAACCGTCGGCGCTGCGCACCCCGTCAGGGCGAGCGCGCCCGCCACGGCCAGCAGGCCCGCCCAGCGACGTGCATTGAACATGGACAACCTCAACATTTTGCAACCCCTCCGCCGCGCGACGGCGCCATCATACTGACTTTGACTCGAACCGCTACAAAAAGTTTACGGTAAGCCAAAAGGCCCGGAGCGGCGCGTCATGCCCAACCACTACAATAGAGGCCTCGTTCATACAGGACTGCAATTCCATGCGCACAGACACGCCCGTAACCGTATATCGCAAGGATTACCAGCCCTACCCCTACGACATTCCCGAAGTCGCCCTCGCCTTCGACCTCGCGCCGGACGCGACCGAAGTGCGCTGCACGATGCAAGTGCAGCGCAAGGCCGGGGCCAGCGCCGACGCCGCCCTGGTCCTGGATGGAGTAGACCTGGAACTCGTCTCGGTAGGCGTGAATGGCGCGGCCCTGCCCGCCGATAGCTACCGCCTGTCCGAACACAGCCTGGCCCTCCACGGCCTGCCGTCCAGCGCCACGGTGGAAATCGTCAGCCGCTGCAAGCCGTCGGCCAATTCCACGCTGATGGGCCTGTACGTCTCGGGCGGGAACTTCTTCACCCAATGCGAAGCCGAGGGTTTTCGGCGCATCACGTGGTTTGCGGACCGGCCTGACGTCATGTCGCGCTACCGCGTGACCCTGCGCGCGCAACCGGAATACCCGGTGCTGCTGTCCAACGGCAACCTGCTGGCTACGCGCCAATTGCCCGACGGCCGCAACGAAGTCGAATGGGAAGACCCCTTCCCCAAGCCCTGCTACCTGTTCGCTCTGGTGGCCGGCAAGCTCACCCACCGCGAAACCACCGTGCAGACCGCCAGCGGCCGCGACGTGCTGCTGCAGGTCTACAGCGACCCGGGCTCGGAGTCCAAGACCGAATGGGCGCTGGATTCGCTGGTGCGCGCGCTGCGTTGGGACGAAAGCCGCTTCGGCCTGGAGCTGGACCTGGACCGCTTCATGATCGTGGCCGTCCATGACTTCAACATGGGCGCGATGGAAAACAAGGGCTTGAACATCTTCAACGCCGCCTACGTGCTGGCGGATGCGGAGACGGCCACGGACGCCAACTACGAAGGCATCGAATCCGTCATCGGACACGAGTACTTCCACAACTGGACCGGCAACCGCGTCACCTGCCGCGACTGGTTCCAACTGAGCCTGAAGGAAGGTCTGACCGTCTTCCGTGACCAGGAGTTCAGCGCCGACATGATGGCCGACGGCATGGATGCCGCCGAAGCCGCAAGCGCTCGCGCGGTCAAGCGGATCGACGACGTGGTCGCGCTGCGCGCCGCCCAGTTCCCGGAAGATGCGGGCCCCATGGCGCACCCGATCCGGCCGGAAAGCTACCAGGAAATCGGCAATTTCTACACCGCCACCGTGTACGAGAAAGGCGCCGAGGTCATCCGCATGCAGCACACCCTGCTGGGCGAGGAAGGCTTTCGCGCCGGCATGGACGAATACTTCCGCCGCCATGACGGCCAGGCCGTGACCTGCGACGACTTCGTCGCCGCCATGGAGTCCGTCTACGTGCGCCAACATCCGGACCGCGACCTGTCCGTATTCCGCCGCTGGTACCGCCAGGCCGGCACGCCGCGCGTGACGGTCAAGCTCGAACACGACGCCGCCGCGCGCCGCTGCACCGTGACACTCACCCAGGAATGCCCGCCAGTCGGCGTGGAAAGGAAGGCCGGCGCCGACTACGTGAAGGCCCCCTTCCATATCCCCTTCGCCATCGGCCTGCTGGACCAGAGCGGCCGCGCGCTGCCGCTACGCCATGGAGGCGAAGCCGAGGAAACCGCGCTGCTGGAACTGACGCAGCAAAGCCAGCAATGGGTATTCGACGATATCGCCGAGCGTCCAGTACCGTCGCTGCTGCGCGACTTCTCGGCGCCCGTCATCGTCGATTACGGCTGGACCAACGCAGAGCTGGCGCTGCTGTCGGCGCATGACAGCAATCCCTTCGCACGCTGGGAGGCCGGTCAGGAATTCGCCACCCGCCAGATCCTGGCGCTGGCCGAGGCCCGCCAGGCCGGCAAGACGCTGCATGCCGATTCCGCCTTCATCGACACCTGGCGTGCGCTGCTGACCGATCCCGAGATCGACGCCGCCTACCGTGCCCGCGCCCTGGCCCTGCCATCGGAGAAGACCCTGGCCGAGCGCATGCAGCAGGTGGATCCGCCCGCGCTCGCGGTCGCGCGCGACTTCCTGCGCGCCGAATTGGGGCGCCAGCTGGCCGCCGAATTCCGCCAGGCTTTCGAAGACAACCAGACTCCGGGCGTATACAGCCCGGCGCCGGTTCCGGCGGGCAAGCGCGCGTTGAAGAACCTGGCGCTCAGCCACCTGATGGCGGCGGGCGAACTCGACGCCCAGCGCCTGGCTGAGCAGCAGTACGACCAAGCGGGCAACATGACCGACAGCATGTCGGCGCTGTCCGCCCTGATCAATTTCGGCCAGGGCGAGTTCCCGCAAAAGGCGCTTGCCGCCTTCTACGACAAGTGGCGCGACAACGCCCTGGTGGTGGATAAGTGGTTCGCCCTGCAGGCCGCGGCACGCTCAACCACCGTGCAGACGGCGCGCGAACTGATGCAGCATCCCGCATTCACCTTGCGCAACCCGAACCGCGCGCGCTCGCTGATCTTCCAGTTCTGCCTGAACAACGCGCGCGGCATGCATCATCCCGACGGCACGGGCTACGCCTTCTGGGCCGAGCAGGTGCTGGCGCTGGACGCGCTCAATCCCGAAATTGCTGCCCGTCTGGCGCGCGCGCTGGACAACTGGTCGCGCTTCGTCCCCGCCCTGCGCACGCCCATGCAGGCCGCCCTGCAGCAGGTGCGCGCGCACGCAGGCTTGTCGCGCAACGTGCAGGAAATCGTATCCAAGGCTTTAGAATTCGCAGCATAGGAGGTTCCTTTGAAACGCAAAACACTGACCCAATACCTGGTGGAGCAACAGCGCTCCACCCAAGCCCTTGCGCCGGAAGTGCGGCTGCTCATCGAAGTGGTCGCGCGCGCCTGCAAGGCCATCAGCCATGCGGTGAGCAAGGGCGCGCTCGGCGGCGTCCTCGGCAGTCTGGAAAGCGAGAACGTCCAGGGCGAGGTGCAGAAGAAGCTGGACGTGCTGTCCAACGAGATCCTGCTCGAAGCCAATGAATGGGGCGGCCACCTGGCGGCCATGGCCTCGGAAGAGATGGAAACCATCCATCTGATTCCGAACCGCTACCCCAAGGGCGAATACCTGCTGCTGTTCGATCCCCTGGACGGCTCCTCGAACATCGACGTCAACGTCTCCATCGGCACCATCTTCTCGGTGCTGCACGCGCCGCACAACGTGTCGGGCGCGCCCGTGTGCGAACAGGACTTCCTGCAGCCGGGCGACAAGCAGGTCGTGGCCGGCTATGCCGTCTACGGTCCGCAGACCATGCTGGTGCTGACCATCGGCAACGGCGTGGTGGGCTTCACGCTGGATCGCGAAATGGGCTCATGGGTGCTGACGCACGAGAACATCCGCGTACCGGAAGACACCAAGGAGTTCGCCATCAACATGTCGAACATGCGCCACTGGGCTGCACCGGTGAAGCGCTACGTCGACGACTGCCTGGCCGGTACGACCGGTCCGCTGGGCAAGGACTACAACATGCGCTGGATCGCCTCCATGGTGGCGGACGTGCATCGCATCCTGACCCGCGGCGGCATCTTCATGTACCCCTGGGATGCCCGCGAGCCCGGCAAGGCCGGCAAGCTGCGCCTGATGTATGAGGCCAACCCCATGAGCTTCCTGGTCGAACAGGCCGGCGGCGCCGCGATCAACGGCGCGCAGCGCATCATGGCGATCCAGCCCGACAAGCTGCACCAGCGCGTCAGCGTGATCCTGGGCTCGAAGAACGAAGTCGAACGCGTCGGCCGCTACCACGCCGAAGACGCGGCCAAGCAGTAAGCCTGCAGCGCTGCACCAACGAAAAAGCCCCGGCGCCTTTTGCGGCCGGGGCTTTTTCATGGGTGGATTGCCGGAACGGCGGTCACTTCACCTGTTCAATGGACTTTACGTCGTCCTTGTTGATCTGGACCTTCTTGCCGTCCTTGTCATATTCGTACATGCCCGAATCCTTGTCGTACTGGGGCGTATCCGGCGTCACGGTCGAGCTGCCGTCCCGCTGCTGAATGACCGACGGAGACGAGCATCCGGCCAGTACCCCGAATCCGGTCACGGCCAGGGCGAGCGTCATGGTCTTCAGTTTCATGGGCGTATTCTCCGAAAGTGAATCGTGGATTCAATGTATCGGACACTGTCCCCTCATTCGTGACGGGTTGTGGTCAAAATGCGTGCGAAGGTAATGAAGCGGACCCGCCAAAACGCAAAAAACCCCTCGCAAGCCTGGCCTGCGAGGGGTTGCACACGCATACAAGACGCAAGCGGCCTTTACACCTTGGCGTTGGCCTCGATGAAGCGGCGCACGGCGGCCTGGTCGCAATCCATGATTTCCACGCGTTGCGGCAGGGATTCGAGATCGGCCAGGTTGCCCGGCGGCGTGGCCGGACGGCCCAGCGCCTCTTCGATGGTTTCCGAGAACTTCGCAGGCAAGGCGGTTTCCAGGACCAGCATCGGCACGCCGGGTTCGACGAAGTCGCGCGCGACCTTGACGCCATCGGCGGTGTGCGGATCGATCAGCACGCCGGTTTCGTCGTAGACCGAACGGATCGTCGCCAGGCGGTCTTCGTGTGAGCTGGCGCCCGACACAAAGCCATAACGTTCCTCGAACTGCGGCTTCAGATCGGACAGGTCGAAAGACCCGTCGCGCGCCATGCCGGCCCACAGTTCCTTGACGCGGACCGCGTCGCGGCCGACCAGGTCGAACACGAAGCGCTCGAAGTTCGAAGCGCGCGAAATGTCCATCGACGGGCTGGAGGTGGCGTAGGTCTGTTCTGCCGGACGCGGACGATAGACGCCAGTGCGGAAAAACTCTTCCAGCACGTTGTTCTCGTTCGTGGCCAGCACCAGGTGGCGAATCGGCAGCCCCATGCTGCGTGCGATGTGGCCGGACAGGATGTTGCCGAAATTGCCCGAGGGCACGGCGAACGAGACCTGCTCGCCGGCCTTGCTGGTGGCGCGCAGCCAGCCGTGGAAGTAATACACCACCTGGGCGGCGATGCGCGCCCAGTTGATGGAATTGACCGCGCCCAGGCGGTACTTGGTCTTGAACGCCAGATCGCCGGCCAAGGCCTTGACGATGTCCTGGGCTTCGTCGAACACCCCGTGCACGGCGATGTTGTGGATGTTCTCGTCCTGGAGCGAATACATCTGCGCGCGCTGGAAGGCGCTCATGCGGCCATGCGGCGACAGCATGAATACCGCCACGCCCTGCTTGCCGCGCAAGGCGTATTCCGCCGCCGAACCCGTGTCGCCGGAGGTGGCGCCGACGATGTTCAGCGTGGTGCCGCGCTTGGACAGCACGTATTCGAAGACCTGGCCCAGGAACTGCATGGCCATGTCCTTGAAGGCCAGCGTCGGCCCTTCGGACAGGCCCAGCAGCGACAGGCCGCCGTCCAGCGGACGCAGCGGAACGATGTCCTCGCTGTTGAAGATCTGCTGGGTGTAGGCCGCGCGCGTCAGGCGGCGCAGATCGTCGGCCGGGATGTCGGTGGCGAACAGCGACAGCACTTCGAACGCCAGGTCGGCATACGGCAGGCCGCGCCAGGACTCCAGCGTTTCGGCCGAGACCTGGGGCAGTTGCTCCGGCACCGCCAGGCCGCCGTCCGGCGCCAGGCCTTCCAGCAGGATGTCCGAGAATTCCATCGCGGCCATGCCGCCGCGGGTAGAGATGTATTTCATGTCGATGGTTCCGCTATGCGCTACGCCGTTGCCCCCGGATCCCGGCCGCCGCGGAGCCGGCTTTGCCGGTCCGCCAGCGGCGCCCCCTTGAGGGGGAAGCGCCGCAGGCGCTTCGGGGGTGGGCCTGTTTCATGTCAGGTTTTCCACGCGCAGGCGCGTCACCTTCGAGCGCACGAACGGCAATGCCTCGATGCGTTCGATCGCCTGATTGACGTTGCCTTCGACCGCTTCGTGCGTCAGGAAGATGATGTCGGCGCCGCCAATGTGCGACGGCTGCTGGATCATCGAGCCGATCGAGATGGAGCGGTCGGCCAGGATGCGGGCGATGTCGGCCAGCACGCCCGGCTGGTCGTCCACGCGCAGGCGCAGGTAGTACGAGGTGCTGACCTGCTCGATCGGCAGGATCGGCGTATCGGACATGGCGTCCGGCTGGAAAGCCAGGTGCGGCACGCGGTTGCCCGGGTCGGCGGTATGCAGACGGGTCACGTCGACCAGGTCGGCCACCACGGCCGAGGCCGTGGGCTCTTCGCCCGCGCCCTGGCCGTAATACAGCGTGGGGCCGACAGCGTCGCCCTTGACCAGCACGGCGTTCATCGCGCCCTCGACGTTGGCCAGCAGGCGTTCCGCCGGCACCAGCGCCGGATGCACGCGCAGCTCGATGCCGTCCGGGCGGCGCTTGGTGACGCCCAGCAGCTTGATACGGTAGCCCAGGCGCTCGGCATGCTCGATGTCTTCGGCGGCCAGCTGCGAAATGCCTTCGATGTAGGCGCGATCGAACTGGACCGGCACGCCGAAAGCCAGCGAAGCCAGCAGGGTCAGCTTGTGGGCCGCGTCCACGCCTTCCACGTCGAAGGTGGGATCGGCTTCGGCGTAGCCCAGGCGCTGCGCCTCGGCCAGCACGTCGGCGAACGGCAGGCCGCGCGAGCGCATTTCGGACAGGATGAAGTTGGTGGTGCCGTTGATGATGCCGGCCACCCACTGGATGCGGTTAGCCGTCAGGCCTTCGCGGATCGCCTTGATGATGGGGATGCCGCCGGCGACTGCGGCTTCGAAGGTCACCATCACGCCGCGCTCGTGAGCCGCGGCAAAGATCTCGTTGCCATGCTTGGCCAGCAGCGCCTTGTTGGCGGTCACGACGTGCTTGCCGTTGGCGATGGCTTCCATCACCAGCTCGCGCGCCAGCGTGTCGCCGCCGATCAGTTCGACGACGATGTCGATTTCAGGATCGCGCACCAGCGCATGCACATCGGTATCGACCAGGATCGCGTCGCCCACGCGCGCGCGCGCCTTGGCCACGTCGCGCACGGCGGCGCGGGTCACTTCGATGCGGCGGCCGGCGCGGCGCGCAATCTCTTCCGCATTGCGCGACAACACCGCCCAGGTGCCGCCGCCAACCACGCCCAGGCCGAGCAGGCCGACTTTCATGGGTTTCATCGCGGCGCCTTCTGCGGGCGGGCGTTGAGGGGAATTCATTTCAGTTCTCCATAATGCTGTACGAGAGATGCCACACCCTATACGGGGCTGCCCCCTATCGGGATGCCGCAGATCCGGCTCCGCCGGTCCGCAGGCATGCCCCCTAGAGGGGGAAGCGCGCAGCGCTGCGGGGGTGGGCTCTACTTCAGCAATCCGTCCTTGCGGAACATGTCTTTGATGCCTCGCACCGCTTGCCGGGTGCGCTGCTCGTTTTCGATCAGAGCGAAGCGCACGTATTCGTCGCCATACTCGCCGAAGCCGATCCCGGGGGACACGGCCACCTTCGCATCCGACAGGACACGCTTGGCAAATTCCAAAGAGCCCATCGCCCTGTAGGGTTCGGGGATCTGCGCCCAGATGTACATGGACGCCTTGGGAATTTCCACATTCCAACCTGCTTCATGCAAGCCGCGCACGAGCACGTCGCGGCGGCTTTGATACTGCGCCACGATTTCGTTCACGCAGTCTTGCGGGCCGTCCAGGGCGGCGATGGACGCCACCTGGATCGGCGTGAACGTGCCGTAGTCGTGATAGCTCTTGATGCGCGCGAGCGCGTTGACCAGCTCGCGGTTGCCGACCATGTAGCCGATGCGCCAGCCCGCCATGTTGTAGCTCTTGCTCATCGTGAAGAACTCGACGGCGACATCGCGCGCGCCGGGCACCTGCATGATGGACGGCGCCACGTAGCCGTCGAACGTGATGTCCGCGTAGGCCAGGTCGTGCACCACCAGGATGTCATGTTCCTTGGCCAACGCCACCACGCGCTCGAAGAACGACAGGTCCACGCACTGCGCGGTCGGGTTGCTGGGAAAGCCCAGCACCATCATCTTGGGCTTCGGGATGGATTCGCGCACGGCGCGCTCCAGTTCCTCGAAGAAGTCCACGCCCGGCGTCATGCGCACCGAACGGATGTTGGCGCCGGCGATGACCGCGCCGTAGATGTGGATCGGGTAGCTGGGGTTGGGCACCAGCACGGTGTCGCCGCGGTCCAGCGTGGCCAGCATCAAGTGGGCCAGGCCTTCCTTCGAGCCGATGGTGACGATGGCTTCGGAGTCGGGATCGAACTCGACCGCGTAGCGCCGCTGGTACCAGTCACAGATCGCCTTGCGCAGGCGCGGAATGCCCTTGGACACGGAATAACCGTGCGTGGTCGGACGCGACGTGGCTTCCACCATCTTGTCGACGATGTGCTTGGGAGTTGCGCCGTCCGGATTGCCCATCGACATGTCGATGATGTCTTCGCCACGCCTACGCGCCGCCATCTTGAGCTCGCCGGTAATGTTGAAAACGTACGGGGGCAAACGCTCGATGCGGGAGAACTTCCTCATGATGGGAATCCTTAGGGGCGATAAAAGGGCAAAAAAACCAGGGCGCGGTCGCGCGAAGGGGAAAACGGGCTCAAAGCCGCGCCAGCTCACGATTGCAGCGCAGCAAAACCCTGTAATCTAGCGCAAGGACGCCTAGGCGGCAAATGGGAATAAAAAGGGGTCATTTTTCGACTCTGCGCTCAGGGGAAACCGCCCGCGCCGCGGACGCAGTCCGAGCCCCTTTCCCATAGGTGGATACTCTGCAACATGGCGTCATCCTGATGCGCTATTATCGGGAACATAAAGCTGGAGTTTTTATTGAAGCTGCATACCGATCCTGCGACGGCCGCTCTGAATACCGTCACCGCCTATGGTGATGGCTATATCGAGGTCAACCAGGTGCGTTTTTCCTCCTCGGTCGCGTTCGGCCCCGAAGGCGAAGTGACCCACTGGCCCGTCGAGTCGCCGGCCGACATCACCCCCACTCTCTTGCGCCAGGCGGCCGGATTGTCCGAGCCCGTCCGCGACCCCATGGCCTTCCTGGACGAACCGGAAGCCGCCCCCAGCCGACCGGCGAATGCGCCGGAAGTGCTGCTGGTGGGTACGGGCGCGCGCCAACAGTTCCTGCGTCCCGACGTGCTGCGGCCCCTGCTGGCGGCCGGCATCGGCGTCGAGATCATGGACACGCACGCCGCCTCGCGCACCTACAACATCCTGATGGCGGAGGGCCGGCGCGTAGTCGTGGCCCTCATCCCTCCAACGGAGAATCCCTGAAATGACGCCGACCATAGGCAAGCCCGCCCCGCTGTTCACCGCTGAAAGCACCATAGGTCCGATCAGCCTTGAGCAGTGCCAAGGCCGTGCCGTGATCCTGTATTTCTACCCCAAGGACAATACCCCTGGCTGCACGACCGAAAGCCAGGATTTCCGCGACCTGAACGCCGAATTCCTGGCGGCCAGCGCGGTGGTCATCGGCATCTCGCGCGATTCGTTGAAGTCGCATGAGAACTTCAAAGCCAAGTACGAGCTTCCCTTCCCTCTGATCTCCGACGCCGACGAAACCGTCTGCAATCTGTTCGGCGTCATCAAGCAGAAGAACATGTACGGCAAGCAGGTGCGCGGCATCGAACGCAGCACCTTCTTGATCGATGCCTACGGCGTGCTGGTGCAGGAGTGGCGCGGGGTGAAGGTCCCGGGCCACGCCAAGGAAGTCCTGCAGGCAGCAAAAAGCATCGGTTAGCAGTAGCACAGGTTTTACCCGTCAGGCGCTATAGCCGGCCCACACAGGAGAGTGACAAATATGCCGCTTCCGAAGTTGCCCACCCGTCCCGCAGCCATCCTGACCTTCCCCTCGGGCGAATCCGCCCGGGCGCAGGCCCGCAGCACCAAGACCGCCGCTGCGCGGTCCAATACCCAGGCAGCCCTTGCCGAGGACGACGAGGACGAGCTGCTCGTCCAGCCCGAACTCGAAGGCCTGGCCGCACCGGCCCGCAAGGCGCAGATCCCCGCGCCCGCCCGCCAGGTGCCGCCACCG
>NZ_DATCUY010000680.1:0-2324 GCF_036567245.1 Achromobacter sp.
CGGCGCGCGAAGTGGAGGTCTGCACGGTTGAGCGCATCTGCGGCGAGCCGCGCGGGCGCCGCGCCCAAGGTGCCGCGCAGCCGTTCCACCTGGCTCCAGATGCGCGCATGTTCGGGATCGGCCGCCAGCCAGCGGCCATGCGCCGTCACATCGGCGGCGCTGACGTCATCGGCGCACAGTCGCGCGTACCATTGCGCCGCCGCGGCGATAGTCTTGTCCGCCATCGCGCGCCTATTGCCGTTCCAGGGCGTAGACCAGGCAATGCTCGGTCGCGCGCGCCATGTACTTCTTCACCGAACTGACCGTCACGCCCAGCTTGGCCGCAATGTCCGCGTAGCTTGCGCCTTCAAGTTGGGACATGAGGAAGGCGCGCCGCACCTTCTCGCCCAGGCCGTGCAGCATGGCGTCGATCTCGCGGATCGTTTCCAGCAGGATGGCTTGGGTTTCGGGCGAGATCGCATGGGCCTCCGGCTGCTGAGCCAGGGTCTCCAGCCAGGCGCGCTCCAGCACCTGACGCCGGATATGGTCCACCAGCGTGCGTTGCGCCACCGTGGCCAAAAAACTGCGAGGCTGCCTTACGCCCTGCAATTGGGCCATGGACGCGGGCGACGCCAGCAAGCGCAAAAACGTGTCTTGAGCCAGGTCGGCGGCTTCGGCAGGCACGCTCAAGCGCCGCAGCAGCCATCCACGCAGCCAGCCGTGATGATCGCGGTAGAGCAAGCCCAGCTCGCGGTGCTCCAAAGATGGCAAGGACGACATGGCCGTAGCGCGACCGCTTCATGAGTTTTTAAGAATGGGAATTGTAATCATTATTGATGGTGAGACGCAATTTCTCACGGGCCCTATCGGAATCCATAGCGCTTTTCGGATAAGCGCGCACTGTCCCAAAAAAAAAGCAGACCTGCGGTCCGCCTCCCTATGCGCCAGACACCTGCTGCGGCCAAGCAACGGCGCGCAGCAGGGACCGCCTCAGTGCCCCGTGGAATCCCCTTCCCGGCTGGCCTCGAACAGGAACCACGTGCGCCTCTCGGTTTCGTCGATCCAGTTCTCGATCAGGCTGGAGCTGGCGATGTCGCGATGCTCGTCGGTGATGTTGTGCGCCTCGCGCAGCGCCGCGGCCAGGACCTTGTTGTCCTCACGCAGTTCGGCCAGCATGTCCAGGGGCTGCACGTAGTCCGCGTCGTTGTCCGAAATGCGTTGCGAGCGCGCGATATGCCCGATGGACCGCAGTGTGGTGCCGCCGATCTTGCGGATGCGTTCCGCGATGGGATCCGTCATCGCGAACAACTGGTCGCCCTGCTCGTCCAGCAGCAAGTGGTAGTCGCGGAAATGGGGTCCGCTGACATGCCAGTGGAAGTTCTTGGTCTTGAGATACAGCGCGAACACGTCGGCCAGTATCTGGTTCAGCGCGGCGGAAATATCCCTGGTGGCTGCTGCCGCCAGGTCGGTCGGCGTCGCCAGCGGGCGCTTGCGCCGCTCTTTCAGGGTTTTGGTGGTCTTCTCATCCAGTTTCTTGGCCATGGGTCGCAACTCCTAGGAATGATGGTGAAAACGCACGCGCGGCGCAGCTCGTACACGCCACGACTCCGCTAGCGTAGTTCCGCCCGCGCATTTTTGCCAATGTCCTGGATCAAGGCGCCGCCGCTTCTTTGACTATGCCCTGCATCGAGGCTCCGCCGCTTCTGAAATCCAGCCCGGCTAGGAGTATGCTACGCCGCGTCAATTCAGCCGGATCCATTCATCGCTATGCGCGGCAATCCCGACGCCAGGCAAGGCGCCATCGCCCTGCACGGGTTTTACTTCCTGTACTACGGCCTGCAGGGAGTCAGCATTCCCTTCCTGCCCCTGTGGTTCGCCAGCCGCGGCCTGGATCCCGCCGCGATAGGCCTGATCGTCGCCACGTCCTTCCTGCCCAAGATCCTGTCCACCCCGGTAGTCGCGCACATGGCCGACCAGACCGGCCGCGCGCACGCCCTGATCGCCGCGGCGCTGGCGGCGTCGCTGGTGCTGTTCGCCTGCTACCCGTTCAGCAGCACGCCCGCCTGGCTGCTGGCCATCACCCTGTTGCTCAACGCAGTGTTCCCGGCGGTCCTGCCGCTGATGGACCGCATGGCAATCGCCAGCGGCCGCGGCCAGGGCAGCTCCTACACCGTCATGCGCGCCTGCGGCTCGCTGGGCTTTGCCGTGGTCACCGTGGCCGGCGGCTACCTGATCAAGACCTTCGACGCCGACTGGGTGATGTGGCTGTCGATCCTGCTCATCATCGCCTGCCTGGCCTGCGTGCGGCTGCTGCCCCGCGCGGCGCGCCCCGCCGCCGGCGAAAC
>NZ_DATCUY010000681.1:0-5673 GCF_036567245.1 Achromobacter sp.
AGCGCCGCGCCGCCTGCAAACGATGCGGCGGACGCCACCGCGGCCTGCACCGGGCGGGCCCGGTTATGCATGGATATGCCCAGCTCGTCGCGGGCATGCGCGTCGAGCGCATCGTGGCTGGTCAATTGCCGCGCGACCTGCTCGGCCAGCTCGCGGGTCAGGCCGCGCGCCACGTAGATGTCGATGAGCTCAGCCAGTTCTTCGCTGGAGTTGCGCTTGAGCGAGCGCTGCTCCAGGCGCAGGTCCGCAGCCTCGGTGTCGGCCTGCGACCGGACCGACACGTATTCGCCCGCCGCCATCGACAGCGCCCCGGCCACCAGCCCGGCCACGCCCGAAGTCAGGATGGCGCCATGCGTGGCCTGGGCCGCCGCCACGCCGGTAATGAGGCTGGCCGTGGACACGATACCGTCGTTCGCGCCCAGCACGGCCGCGCGCAGCCAGTTGCTGCGGAAAATCCGATGATGTTCTTTTGAAGGCATTGCCAGAAACCCGTGCACCGCGCGACGAACGCGCTGCGGATCCGCCGTCCAGGCCGGACCCGCTGCGCGCGGAATTCAACGCGGCGTCACGCGCACCGCGGTGAGCAAGCCTATCACGCAAAGCGTGGCCTGCTCGCCGTCGTAGGCATGCATTTCCACCTGGCAGACGGACAGGCGTTTGCCAGGCTTGATCACCCGGCCGCTGGCGACGTAGCGGCTGCCCTTGGCGGGCGCCAGGAAGTTCATCTTGAACTCCGAGGTCAGCACGTCCTCGCCCGGCGCAAACAGGGTGTAGGCGGCATAGCCGCCGGCGCTGTCGGCGATGGTCGTGGAAATGCCCGCGTGCAGAAAACCGTTCTGCTGGCAAAGGTCTGCCCGGTAAGGCAGCACGATGTCCACCCTGCCCGGCTCCACCACGTCCAGTTGCGCGCCCAGCAGGGCCATGACGCTCTGCCGGGCGAAGCTCTCCTGGACCCGTGCGGCCGGGTCCTGCGCTGGCGATGCCATGTCAGTCCTGCTCGCGCTTGACCAGGTTGACGATGCTGGAAAAGTCCAGCTTGCCCGAACCGCCCGAACTGTGCAGCGAATACAGATTGCGCGCCAGCTCGCCCAGCGGGATCGAGGCCCGCGCCGACAAGGCGGCCTCGGCCGCCAGGCCCAGGTCCTTCAGCATCAGGTCCACGCCAAAGCCGCCCGCATAGCCCTTGGAGGCTGGCGCATGATCCATCACGCCGGGCCAGGGGTTGTACAGTTCCGTCGCCCAGTTGCGGCCGGAGCTCTTGGCGATGATGTCCGACAGCACCTTGGGATCCAGCCCGTTGGCCACGCCCAGCGCCAGCGCTTCGGAGGTACCCGCCATCAGGATGCCCAACAGCATGTTGTTGCAGATCTTGGCCACCTGGCCGGCGCCGGCCGGACCCGCGTGGAAAATGTTCTTGCCCATCTTTTCGAGAACAGGACGGGCGCGCTCCAGCGCCGCGGCCTGGCCGCCGACGATGAAGGTCAGCGTGCCTGCGGCGGCACCGCCGGTGCCGCCGGAAACCGGAGCGTCGATCATGGCGATGCCGCGCACCTCGGCCGCCTGCGCCACCTTGCGCGCCGAGTCCGGCGCGATGGTGCTGCACTCGATGACCAGCGCGCTCGAGGGGATCTTGCCCAGCAGGTCCTCGCCCAGGTACAGCCCTTCTACGTGCTTGCTGGCCGGCAGCATCGAGACCACCACTTCGGCGCCCTTGACCGCTTCCGACGCGGACGCGGCGGCCTTGGCCCCGGCGTCCGTCAGGATCTTCACGGCCGCCGGCACCAGGTCGAAGACCGTCACACTATGGCCGGCCTTGACCAGATTCAATGCCATGGGCGCGCCCATATTGCCCAAACCGATAAACGCGATGCTGCTCATGATGTCTTGTCTCCTGTTGCTATTGCTATAGGTGTGAAACCATCGTGTACTGCGTTGCCGCGCTGGCGGGCGGCGGCGGACCCGCCGCCGTCGCGGGGCGCTAGCGCCCTTCCTGCCCCAGGTCCGCCAGCGGATGGGGCTGGCCTTCGGGCCAGGGCTCGTCAAAGAATTTCTGCACCCAGGCGTCCGTCGCCATATCGATCACGGCGGGGTTCCAGCGCGGCTTCTTGTCCTTGTCTATCAGCAAGGCGCGGATGCCTTCGGCAAAATCGCCATGGCCGGTGCAGGCCAGCGCCGCGATGTACTCGGCCCGGAACACGTCGTCCAGCGAACGCAGGCGCAGCCGCTGCTGCAGCGCGAACGACAGGCGCACCGATCCGGGCGAACCGGCCAGCATCGTCGCCGCAGCGCGGGCCAGCCAGGGGTCTTCGTGGTCCTTCAGCGCGGCCAGTTCTTCGTAGATGTCGTCCAGGCGGTTGCCGTTGCACAGGCTGTTGATCAGGAACGAATGCTGCCGCAGATTGCCCGGCGCGAGCGGCGTCTTGGGCTCCAGCGCCGTCAAGGCGCGGCGCAGCAGGCCGTCGTTGATCGCGCGCGGGGGAATGGCGTCCTCCGCCGCGTCCGCCCCCTGGCCAGCCCAGGGCTGCTCCTCGAGCGAGGCCAGCAGCTTGGGCCAATCCGCATGGTCCAGGCGGAAGTCCGCCAGGCCGGCAAAAATCGCGTCCGACGTGCCCAGCTGCGCGCCGGTCAGCGCCAGGAACAGGCCGAGGCGGCCCGACATGCGATTCAGCAGCCAGCTGCCGCCCACGTCCGGGAACAGGCCAATGGTGACCTCCGGCATCGCCATCCGGGAGCTCTCGCTGACCACGCGGTGGCTGGCGCCCATCATCAGGCCGATACCGCCGCCCATGACGATGCCATGGCCCCAGCACAGCACCGGCTTGGGATAGGTGTGGATGCGGTAGTCCAGGCGGTACTCGTGCTCGAAGAAGCGGCGCGCGTAGGCGTTGCTCCAGCCCGGCTTGCCGGCGTTTTCAGTCATGCTGCGGTACAGGCCATGCAGGTCGCCGCCCGCGCAGAAGGCCTTTTCGCCCGCGCCCTGCAGCACCACCAAGGCCACGCCGGGATCGCGTGCCCAGGCATCCAGCCGCTCGGCCAGCAGGTCCACCATTTCCAGCGACAGGCCGTTCAGGGTCTGCGGCGAATTCAGCGTCGCGATCCCGAAGCGCACTCCATTGGCAGCGGTTTTTTCTTCGAACAGCACCGGTGCATTCATCTTATGTCGGCTCCTTTTTCCAACAATTGGCGGGCGATGATCACGCGCATGATCTCGTTGGTCCCTTCCAGAATCTGATGAACGCGAGTATCGCGCACCAGACGCTCCAAGGGATAGTCCCGCAGGTATCCGTAGCCGCCGTGGATTTGTTGCGCATCCAGGCAGATCTGGAAACCCATGTCGGTGGCGAAGCGCTTGGCCATGGCGCAGTAGGTCGCCGCGTCGGGCGCCCCGCCGTCCAGCTTGCAGGCCG
This sequence comes from Achromobacter sp., assembly GCF_036567245.1. GTDB lineage: Bacteria > Pseudomonadota > Gammaproteobacteria > Burkholderiales > Burkholderiaceae_B > Achromobacter. The sequence goes on from NZ_DATCUY010000681.1 coordinate 3,408, forward strand.
CCAGGCGCACCATCTGGCGGGCCGCCACCAGGTGGGTCGCCATGTCGGCCAGCTTGAACTGCAGGGCCTGGAATTCGGCCAGGCGGCGGTTGAACTGGCGGCGCTCGTCCATGTAGCGCCGGGCGGCGTCCAGCGCGCCCTGCGCCGCGCCCACCGAGCAGGTGCCGATATTGATGCGGCCGCCGTCCAGGCCCTTCATGGCGATCTTGAAGCCCTCGCCTTCCTGGCCCAGCATGTTGGCCGCCGGCACGCGCACGTTTTCGAAGGTGATGGGACGGGTAGACTGGCTGTTCCAACCCATCTTCTCTTCCTTGCGGCCGTAGCTGATGCCCTCGCTGTCGGCCGGAATGGCGAACGCGCTGATGCCGCCCGCGCCCTCGCCGCCGGTGCGCGCCATGACCACCAGCAGGTCCGTGTCGCCGCCGCCCGAAATGAAGGCCTTGGCGCCGTTGACGATGTAGTCATCGCCCTGGCGCTGCGCCCGGGTCGACAAGGAAGCTGCGTCCGAACCCGCGCCCGGCTCGGTCAGGCAGTACGACGCCAGCTTCTGGCCGCTGGCCAGCAACGGTCCCCAGGCATCGCGCAGCGCGGGCTGGCCCCACTTGCCGACCATCCAGGTTGCCATGTTGTGGATCGTGAGGAAGGCCGTGGTCGACGGATCCACCGCCGCCATTTCCTCGAACACCAGGGTGGCGTCCAGGCGCGGCAGCCCCAGGCCGCCGATGTCCTCGCTGGCGTAGATGGCGCAAAAGCCCATTTCGCCCGCCCGCGCGAAAGCCTCGCGCGGGAAGATGCCCTCGGCGTCCCAGCGCGCCGCGTTGGGCGCCAGTTCGCCCTCGGCGTAGTCGCGCGCCGCCTGCGCAAAAGCGCGTTGCTCGTCGGTCAGTTCCAAGTCCACAGCCTGTCTCCTGTTGTACTGAGTATTGTCTGTTGGCGTTGCTGCCGTCTCGTGAACGCCAGCCCGTCGATTTTGACATGACGTTGACGTAAACGTAAATGCGTGACGATGCTTATGTTACGCCGGAAGCGGCGGCGGGATTTGTCCTATTTGCGACATTGCGCGGGGCGGCACGCCGCCCCTCGGAACGCTTCCCTACAGCAGCCCGGCGGGGCGAACCCTGCCGTTCTTCGCCGTCTTGGCGCGGCGGTGTTCGGCGCGCCGGCGCCGCGATTCCTTGGGATCGAAACTCAGGCCGCGGTAGATCTCCACCCGGTCGCCGTCGGCCAGCCGGGCCTGCGGCTCGGTGGCGTGGCCAAATATGCCCACGCCCCGGCTCCAGGGCTGCACCACCGGAAAGGCCTGGGCAAAGCCGCTGGCCGCCAGCGCGTCGGCCACGGTGGCGCCATCGGGCAGGCGCAATTCACGCAGCCAGACATGGCCCGGCAAGGCATAACAGACGCTGACGCCGATCTGCGCCGCGGACGGCTCATTCGCCATACTTGGCCTGCGCGCGCTTGGTGAAGGAATCGATGAAGCTGGTGGCAATGCGGTTGAAGACCGGACCCACCACCATTTCCAGCGCCCGGTTGGAAAACGCATACTCCATGGTGAACAGGACCTTGCAGGCGTCCTCGGCCAGGGGCTGGAATTCCCAATGCCCCACCAGGCTGGAGAACGGGCCATCGACCAGCTCCAGATCGATCCGGTCGGGATAGACATGGGTATTGCGGGTGGTGAAGCGCTGCTTCATGCCCGCGAAGCTGATCAGGATGGAGGCCTGCATGCCATGCTCGTCGCGCGTCTGCACCTCGGCGCCGCCGCACCAGGGCATGAACTCGGGGTACTTCTCAACGTCGGCGACCAGATCGAACATCTGGGCGGCGCTGTAAGGCACCAGGACGGATCGTTGTACTTTGTGCATCGACTATCGCAAATGGCTAGAATGGCACGATTTTACCGGCACAACACGACCTGGGGCCAGAACACGCCTCGCGGCAGGCTGCGGCACCCAGGCACAAGGGCTTTATGAGCATTATCGACAATCGCAAGGCCACGCACGACTATTTCATCGAAGACCGCTACGAAGCCGGCCTGGTACTGCAAGGCTGGGAAGTCAAGGCGATCCGCGATGGCCGCGTGCAGCTCAAGGAAAGCTACGTCATCGTGCGCGATGGCGAGCTGTACCTGCTGGGCATGCACGTCAGCCCCCTGCCCACGGCCTCCACCCATATCCACCCCGATGCCATGCGCACGCGCAAGCTGCTGCTCAAGGCCGAGGAAATCAGCAAGCTCATCGGCAAGGTCGAGCAGCGCGGCTACACGCTG
>NZ_DATCUY010000682.1:0-2037 GCF_036567245.1 Achromobacter sp.
CGGTGGCCGCATCAGCGGGCGCCGAGCCGGCGGCGGGGGCCAGGGAGGCCGAAGTTGGCGCCGAGTCTGCGGATGCCGCCGCAGATGTCCCGGAAGAAGCAACAGCAGACCTCGCAGCGGATGTTCCAGCAGGCGCGGCCGCCATGGCGCGCGCCTGCGCGATATTCGATTGGATCTGCCGCGCCGCTTCCGAGTCCGGCGGCAACTGAGCTTGCAGGCGTTCCCAGTGCGCCAGCGCCTCGGCCGCGTCGCCGCGGCGCAGCGCCATCATGCCGGCCAAGGCCAGGGCCTTGGGTTGGTCCGGCTGCGCGGCCAGCGCTTGCGCCACCGCCGCGATGGAGGCCTCGTCGGGATTGCCCTGGTTGGCTGAAAGCAGCGCGTCGGCCAGATCGGCCAGGACCGCGGGCTGCCCCGGCACCAGGCGTAGCACCTGTTGATAGGCGGCTACCGCGTCGGTGTAGCGCCCCAGGGTTTCATACGAGCGTGCCAGCACATACCAGCCATCGGTATCATCAGGCGACGCCCGCAGCCGCTGGGCCAGCGCATTGATGGCCAGTGTCATGTCGTTGGCGGTTTCCGCGGCGTGCGGTTCGGCCTGCTGGCCCGGCCCGGCGCTGGCCGCCGCGCGCGGATTGCCCAGATGGCCGTACAGCAACACGGCGGCCACCGGGATCAGCACGGTCAGCAGGCAGGCGGCCACGATTCCTGCGCGCTGCCCGGCCCAGGATATGCTGCGGGCCTGCCGCAATTCCAGGTCTTGCAGCAGGTCGCGCTGCAGTTCATCCTCCGCCCGCGTCCAGGCGGAGGCGGTGAGGCTGCCGTTGTTGAGGTCGCGTTGCAGCTGTTCGCGCTGCGCGCGATAGAAATCGCGCACGTTGGCTTCGGAGGCGGATTCCGCGGCTGGGACGCGGCGCAGCAAGGGCGGGATCAGGCAGAGCAGCGTCGCCAGCAACAGGAGCACCACGATGAGCCAGAGCGACGTCATGATCCGGTATCCAGGTAGCGGGCGGCACGCTCGCGTTCGTCGGCGGTCAGGGGAGGGCGCACGCCGGCGCGGCGCTTCAAGGTGCGCAACAGCACGAAGAAGCCCAGCGCCAGCAGGGCGAACGGCCCCAGCCACAGCAGCCAGGTGATGGGTTTGAACGGCGGGTCATAGCGTACGAAGTCGCCATAACGGTCTTCGAAAAAGCGCATGATCTGCGCGTCGCTGCGGCCAGCGGCCAATTGGTCGCGGATCAGTTTGCGCATGTCCTGGGCCAATGGCGCGTTCGACTCGGCCAGGGTCTGGTTCTGGCACACCAGGCAGCGCAGTCCGTGAGCCAGCTTGTCGGCGCGTTGTTCCAGGACAGGTGGCAAGGGCTGTGCGCCGGCAGCGTGGACTTGGGCGCGCGCGGCGGCGGGCAGGGCCAGCACAAGAGCGCAGAGCCCAGCGCGGAACAGGATGCCGAGCCTGGCCCGGCGCGGGTCGTGCAACAGGCGGCAAAGCAGGGCAGACAGCCGGATCATCGCAGCGCCTCTATCGTGGGCTGGATGCGGTCGCGCCAGATCTCGGGCGTGATCAGGCCCAGCTGCTTGTAGCGGATGCGGCCGTCGCGGTCGATCACGAAGGTCTCGGGCACGCCGTAGACGCCGTACTCGATGCCGACGCGGCCGTCGACGTCGCTGGCGGACGCGATGTAGGGATTGCCATTGCGCGCCAGCCAGGCTTCGGCGTCTTCCGGCTTGTCCTTGTAGTTCAAGCCATACAGCGGAATGCCGTGGCGGCTGGCGACCTCGCGCAGCACGGGCAGTTCGTCCTTGCAGGGCCCGCACCAGGACGCCCATACGTTCAGCAGCCATACCTGGCCGCGCAGCGACTGCACCTCCAGCTTCTGGCCGGGCGTCAGCAGCACAGGCAGGCCGATGGCGGGGGCAGGCTTGTCTATCATGGCCGAGGGCACGGCCCGCGGGTCGCGCGACAGCCCCATTGCCAGGAATACGGCCATTGCCAGAAACGCGGCCAGCGGCACCAGGTAGCGCAGCATCACGCGCCCTCCC
>NZ_DATCUY010000683.1:0-2176 GCF_036567245.1 Achromobacter sp.
CTCCACCTGCTGCGAGCCTGCGCCAACCTTGGTCACCGAGTCCTCGATCAGGCCCTTGATTTCCTTGGCCGCCTGGGCGCTGCGCTGCGCCAGCGAACGGACTTCGCCCGCCACCACCGCAAAGCCCTTGCCCTGCTCCCCGGCGCGCGCCGCTTCCACCGCGGCGTTCAGCGCCAGGATGTTGGTCTGGAAGGCAATGCCGTCGATCACCGACACGATCTCGGAAATCTTGCGCGAGCTGGCCGAAATGCCTTGCATCGTGCTGACCACTTCCGACACCGCCGAACCGCCGCGCTCGGCCACGTCCGAAGCGCTGGCCGCCAGCTGGTTGGCCTGGCGCGCGTTGTCGGCGTTCTGCTTCACCGTCGAGGCCAGTTCTTCCATCGAGGCCGCGGTTTCCTCCAGAGAAGCCGCCTGTTCTTCCGTACGGCTGGACAGGTCCGTGTTACCCGCCGAGATCTCGCGCGAGCCCACCGTAATCTCATCGACGCCGCGGCGCACTACCGACACGGTACGGGTCAAGCTTTCCTGCATGCGCTTGAGCGCGGCGAACAACTGGCCGATCTCATTGTGCGAACGCACTTCCACGCGGCTGGTCAGGTCTCCCGCGGCAATCTTGTCGAAATGCTGACCAGCTTCCACCAAGGGGCGCACCACCAGACGGCCGAACACCAGGCGCGCCAGGATCATCAAAAGCACCGCCAGGCCGACGGCAACGCCCACCGCCACCATGGCCAGGTTGAAATTGGCTTCAGCCTCGTCGATCGTGGCTTGTTGCTGGCCGCCGATGTACTTGCCGAACTCGCTGAGCGCCTCGATGAAGGCGGCGCTGCGCGGCGTGCCATACTCGTTGTTCACCATGTAGAAGGTGGAATAGTCTTCACTGCGCAAGGCCTCGACCATGGTGTCCACACCATCGTCGATGTACGAACGGTAGCGGCGCACCAGATTCATCGACAGCTGGCGACCCGTGTCGTCCTGCAACATGTTCTTCTGGAAATCCGCGAAGCGGCTGCGCACGCCGGTCAACAGATCCGTGGCGCCCTTCAAGGCCGCGGCGGCATCGCGCGCGGAGTTCTCTCCGCTGCCCCAACCGGATTCCTGCAGGTGGCGCGCGGCAACCATCAGGGCAACCCGCGCGCGCAGCATGTCGCTGTTGATCACTTCGACCTGCTTGGAACGCTCGGTCAAGGCATTGACCTCGCGGATCGACTCATAATTGCTCTGCAGGAAATACGCGGCCAGGCCGCCCACCGCAGCGATCAACACCGCGAAAAATGCCATGACCCACAGCAGCATGGTGCCGACGCGGGCATCGCGCAACCGCAGCTTGCGCTTCACCTTGGGCGCGCGCGCGGCCTTCTTCTTGCCGACCTTGCCGGATTTCGCACCGGATTCGAGACTCGCTTCCATATTATTTCCCCATCCCTCAGGAACTACTCTGACCAAATGAAAAACCACCCGACCGACATGCCTTGTTACACGAGGCACGCACTTCGGGCGACGTACATCGCGGCCTGCGCCGCGATGCTCCCCGCTGGACTACAGGGCGCTATTTGCCCTGAGGCTGCAACCCGGTCGGTTCACCCGGACCCGGGATGTAGATGGTCTGCACCTCGGGCGCCGCAGCGGATGGCGCCACGTCCTGACGCAGGTCAGGCGCAGGCGCGGGTCCCAGCAGCTTCTGGCGTTCCCAGGGTTCCAGCAAGATATTGGTGCTGTCGACGAGGCGCAACAGCCGGCCGTCCGGGCCGAACTGCAGCAGCGCTTCCTTGCGGCTGTACAGGCCGTCCGCGACGAAGGTGATTTTGAAGGCCCAGAGCGCGAGCAGCGTACCGTCGGTCTGCTTATAGAGCTTGTCGGGCGGGGCAGTCAGCGTCCGCGAAGCCTCTTCCAGCGTCGTCTGCCCCGGTGTCAGCATCGACAGCTTGCCCGGGTCGAAGTTATGCCCCGTCGCCGCGCAGCCGGCCAGAACCACCGCTATCGCGGCCGTCGCCAGAAGATGTATATAGCCTCGCATACCCTACCCATTTACCGGCCAGGCCGGTGTCAGAAAGATTCCCAATCGTCATCCGCGGGCGCAGCCCGGCGGCCAGGCGCCGTCGCGGGCTTCACCTCTGGCGCAGCAGTCGGACGCACGGTGGGACGGCGCAGCGGCCGTGCCGCCGTTGCCCCT
>NZ_DATCUY010000684.1:0-11306 GCF_036567245.1 Achromobacter sp.
GCGCGTGCCGAAGCGCGCGACGAGCCGCGGCGCCGCCATCGAGCCCGCCACGAAACCTACGCTGGCGGGCGCGAAGATCAGGCCCGCCGTCAAGGCGTCCAAGCCGAAACCCGTCTGCACCAGCAAGGCATAGCAGAGGAACATCGCGCTGGTGGTGGAGTACACCAGCATCACCAGCAGGCAGCCCGCCGCGAAGCGCGGCTGCGCCAGCAAGGCCATATCGACCAGCGGCGCGCCGTCGTGGGCTGCAATGCCGCGCTGCATGCGCACGAACAGCGCCAGCGTGGCGACCGCCGTCACGCCGCAAGCCACCGTCCATGCGGGCCAGTGCCGCGTGGGACCTTCGATAAGCGCCAGCAACAGCAGAGCCAGGCCCGCGCCCACCAGCGCCGCGCCAGGCCAGTCCATGCGCGCGCCCGAGGGCTCGCGCGATTCTGGAATGTGGCGGGCCAGCCGCCACGCCAGCAGGCCTACCGGCACATTGAGCAGGAAGATGCTGCGCCACGCCAGGCCGAATAGATCGGCATGCACGATCCAGCCCCCCAGCACCTGTCCCGCGATGGCCGCCAGCCCCAGCGTCATGCCCAGCAGGCCGAAGGCGCGCCGCCGCTCGTGGCCTTGATAGCTGACGCGGATCAGCGCGTAGACCTGCGGAAACAGCATGGCTGCGGCCATGCCTTGCAGGACGCGCGCGGCGATCAGCGTGTCGGCCGTGGGCGCAAGGCCGCACAGCGCCGAGGCCAATGCGAACCCCGCCATGCCCAGCATGAACAGGCGCCGGCGGCCGTGGCGGTCGCCCAGCCGGCTGCCGGCGATCAGCAGCACGCCGTAGGCCAGTTCGTAGGCGGCAATGATGAAGCTGATCTGCGCGAAGCTGGCGGACAGTGTGGACTGCATGCTGGGAATGGCGACGTTCACCACGAACAGATCAAAGATCGTGATGAAGCCGCCCGACAGCAGCACGGCCAGGCCCAGGCGGCCCAGGGCGGGCGGCGGCGCAGCTTGCAGGCCAGGGCAGGGGAGCGTGGAGGAAGTCATGGAAAGCGCCATCGGAGTCAGGATGGGCGCTATTCTGGAGAGGCTTTTAGCCTTATACAATTTAGCTGTTTATGCTATTACTGGGTGCAATAGACTTATGACCGCCGCCGTAGCCCCGAAGCGCCTGGAGCGCACTCGCGCCGACCTGTCCGAGTTCCTGCGGCTGCGCCGCGAGCGGCTCAGTCCCGCCGCGGTCGGACTGCCTGCGGGAGGCCGCCGGCGCACGCCCGGTTTGCGCCGCGAAGAGGTCGCCGCGCTGGCCGGCGTGGGCCTGGCCTGGTACACCTGGTTCGAACAAGGCCGCAACATCAGCGTGTCGGCCGGGCTCCTGGAAAATCTGGCGCGCGTGCTGAAGCTGGACGCCGCCGAGCGTCGCCATTTGTACTTGCTGGCGCACCAGCGCCCGCCATCGGAACCGGGCCGCACCTGGTGCACGGTCCCTGCGCAGGTGCGACGGCTGATGGACGATCTGCCGGCGCGTCCGGCTTACATCCTCAATCTGCGTTGGGACGTGGTGGTGTGGAACGCGGCCGCGGACCGCGTGTTCAATTTTTCGGCGCAGGCGGAGGGCCGCAGGAACCTGCTGTGGATGCTGTTCGCCGACCCCGCGATGCGCGAACTGTTCGTGGACTGGCCGACGCAAGCGCCCGCCATGCTGTCCACCTTCCGACGCGATTTCGCCAGCGCGGGCCAGGCGCCGGATGTGGCGGAACTGGTCGACGAACTGGAATGCATCTCGCCGGATTTCAAGGCCTGGTGGCGCGAACACGATGTGCATGGGGCTTGCATGGGCCTGCGCAGCCTGTGCCTGCCGTCCCTGGGCGAGCTGGCGTTCGAACACTCCACATTGTCGGTCGACGAGAGCCGGCATTTGCGGCTGGTGGTCTACGCGCCCGCGCCGGACGAACCTAAGGCGGCGGATTTCGAGCGCTGGCTCCGGGCTCGCGAAAACGCCAGATCCAGGCCCGCCCGTGGCACCAGGGAATAGGCGCGGCGTGGGTCTACGGCGCCGCGGCGGGCGGCTCCTATAGTCGGGACTTCTTCGTACCGCCACGTCCTCGCGGGCGCCTCCGCTCATGTCCACCGCCACGCTTTCCCGCCGCCACGCCTTGCTGCTTTTGGGCGTGGTGGTGCTGGCCTGGGGCTTCACCTGGATCGTCAACAAGCAGCTGCTGCAATACATGACGCCCATCTGGGCTGCGGCGGCGCGCACGCTTGTGGGCGCGGCCGCACTGCTGTTGCTGGGCCTGGCGCTGCGCCGCGTCGCGTGGCCGGTCAAGGCCGACCTTCCCGTGATCCTCAGCGTGGGGCTGCTGCACATGGGCGCCTTCGCCGCGCTGGTCAGCCTGGGCATGCTGTACGTGCCGGCGGGCCGCTCGGCTGTGCTGGCCTACACCACGCCGCTGTGGGTGATTCCCGGAGCCTGGCTCTTTCTGGGTGAATCCGTGAGCCGCGCGCGGCAAGCCGGGTTGGCGCTGGGCCTCTTGGGCCTGGTTGTCATCTTCAACCCGCTGGACTTCGACTGGAGCGATCGCGACGCGCTGGTCGGCAACGGCCTGATCCTGCTGGCGGCGCTGTGCTGGGCGGCCAACATCGTCTACGTGCGCGCGCACCGCTGGGTGACGCCGCCGTTCGAGCTGGCGTTGTGGCAGGCCCTGTTGGCTTCGGTCGTGCTATCGGCCGTGGCCTGTGCCGCCGAAGGCCCGCCGCAAGTGGCGTGGAGCGCCGACCTGGCGTGGTTGCTGGGCTATGCCGGCGTGTTCGGCATCGCGGTGGCGCACTGGGCTGCCGTGAACGTGAATCGTGCATTGCCCGCGGGGGTAACTTCCATCGGGCTTTTGGGCGTGCCCGTGTTCGGCCTGCTGTGCTCGGCCGTGTTCCTGCATGAGCCGGTCAGCGCCTCGCTGCTGGCGGGCATGGCGTTCATCGTGGGAGGGATCGCGGCAGGGGTGATCGAACGTCGCGCTTGACGGCCGGTCTATCGCAGGTATATCGTAAGATATATGTCGTAAGATATAGATCTTGCGATAGACACAGGAGGTAAACCATGCGTGATGCCCAATTTCTTACCGCATTCGTGCGCCGTGCCCGCCAGAAGCCGGAGGGCCGCCACGATCATTCCCATCATCCCCATGCGCACCATCGCCACCACGGCGACGGCCATGGCCACCATCAGCGCCACGCCGGCGCGGGCGGCGACTGGTTTTCCGGTCCGGCCGACGAGCGCGGCGAGGGCGGCGGCTTCGGCGGCGGTTTCGGCGACGACGGCCGCGGCTGGACCCGCAGCCGCAAAGTCAGCGCCGACGACCTGCAGCTGATGCTGCTGGGCCTGCTGGAAAAGAATCCCAGCCACGGCTATGAACTGATCAAGGCGCTGGGCGCGCTCAGCAACGGCTTCTACACGCCCAGCCCCGGCATGGTCTATCCCGCGCTGACCTATCTGGAAGAGCTGGGCTATGCCACCGTGGAGCAAGAGGGCGCGAAGAAGCGCTACCACCTGGCTGAGCCGGGCCGCGCGCATCTGGACGGCAACCGCGAGCGCCTGGCGCTGATGTTCAACAAGCTCAAGCACGTGGCGCGCAAGATGGACTGGATGCGCCAGGCCTGGAGCGGCCAGCCGCGCACTGTCGGTCCGGAAGGCGAAGACACCACTACGGGTTGGCTGCCGGAATTCGTGGCTGCGCGCCAGGCGCTCAAGCGCGCGCTGCTGGACCGCACCGACGCCTCGCCCCAAGAACAACGGCGCATCGCGGCCATCCTGGCCCGCGCCACCGCGGAAATCACGGATCCGAGCTGTTCCTGATTCCGATTCTTTTCCTGGAGTATCCATGACCCGCAACGACCTGAATGTCGAACGCGTCCGCCACGACCTGAAGATGCGCACGCTGACCGTGGCCAGCGTCGAACGCATTGCCGGCCTGCTGGCCCGCGTCACCTTCACGGGCGACGACCTGCAGGACTTCGTATCCGCCTCGTTCGACGACCACGTGAAGCTGTTCTTTCCCGCCGATCCGTCCTTGCCGCCGGCGCTGCCGGTTGTGACTTCGGACGGCATCAAGTTCCCCGAAGACGCGCCCAAGCCCGCCGCGCGCGACTACACCCCGCGCCGTTTCGACACAGTGCGCAGGGAGCTGGACATCGATTTCGTGCTGCATGGCGACGGCCCTGCCTCTACCTGGGCTGAACAGGCCGAACCCGGTCAGCAACTGGGCATCGGCGGTCCGCGCGGCTCTTTTGTCGTGCCCAAGGGTTTCGACTGGCATGTGCTGATCGGCGACGAAACCGCCTTGCCCGCCATCGCCCGCCGCCTGGAAGAACTGCCGGCCGCCGCGCAGGCACTGGTGCTGATTGAAGTGCCGCAGGCTTCCAACGAGATTCCGCTGCCTACCCAGGCCCAGGCTTCGGTGCGCTGGCTGCATCGCAACGGCACCGCGCCGGGCTACAGCACCCTGCTGCTGGAAGCGGCGCGCGAGTTGAAACTGCCGCCGGGCGAAGGCTATGCCTGGGTCGCCGCAGAATCCGCAGCGGCCAAGGCCGTGCGGGAAATCATGGTGACGCAGCACGGCGTCGACAAGAGCCGTATCCGCGCCGCCAGCTACTGGAAGCGCGGAGCGGTGGCCGTGCACGAGTCGCACGAAGGCTGAGCGGCTCCAACCGCCGGCAGGCGCGGGAGCAAGGCCCTCAACCGCCAGCCAGCGCCAGCAGATTGCGCACGCGTCCGCCCGCGCCGTGCTCGCGCACGGCAAGGCCCAGCACCGCGCGCGGCCAGTCCAGCGCGAAGGGACGGTACACCACGCCGTCAGGGCGCAGATGGCGCAGCGACGCCGGCACGACGGCTACGCCCATGCCCGCGGCCACTAGGTTCACCGCCGACGACAGTTGCGGCGCGCGCTGGCCGATCTGCGGATTCAGCCCATGCTGGCGGCAGGCCGCCATGATGTCGGCGCTGAGCCCATAGCCGGACTTGCGCGAATACAGGATGAAGCGCTCCTGCTCCAAGTCGGCCGGCGCCAGCCGTTTGCGCCGCGCCAGCGGGTGGCCCAGCGGCAGCGCCACCACCAGCGGCTCTTCCGCCAACTGCGTGAACGCCAGGCCGCCATCCAGCGCGAAGGGCGGCCGCACGAAGGCTGCGTCGATGGCGCCGCTGCGCAGCTGCGCCACCAGGGTTTCGCTATCGCCCTGCGACAGCGTCATCTCCACGTCCGGGTATTGCTGGCGGTACTGCCGTATCAGTTCCGTCACCACGCCGCTGAAGGACGCGGACTCCGTGAACCCCAACGTCAGTTCGCCGACTTCGCCGCGCGCCGCGCGTTGCGCGGTCAGCATGGCGGCCTGGGCGCGCTGCAGGATGTCCTGCGCGCAGACCAGAAAGGCGCGGCCGGCGTCGTTCAGCGCCACGCCGCGCCCGGTGCGGTCGAACAGCGGCGTGCCGACTTCCTGCTCCAGCTGGCGGATCTGCTGCGACAGCGGCGGCTGCGCCATGCCCAGCTGTTCCGCGGCGCGAGTGAAGTGCTGGGCCTCGGCGGTGGCGACGAAATAACGCAGGTGGCGCAGTTCCATATCTGTACTTTTAAAGTATCGATTATCAATTTTCCATATATTGGACATTCTATTGCGACGCGCCGATCATGCATACATCGACGACACCCGCAAAGGAATCCGCATGACTGCCCCTATCAAACCCAGCACCCTGTTGCGCCAGCAACTGGCTCGCGACATCGTCGTGGCGCCCGGCGCTTATGACGGCATGTCGGCGCGGCTGGTGGCGGCCGCGGGCTTTTCCGCCGTCTACGCCAGCGGCGGCGCCATCGCGCGCGCTGCGGGCTATCCGGACATTGGCCTGCTCAGCTTCACCGAGGTCATGGACCGCGTGGAGAAGATCGTGGACGCCAGCGGCCTGCCGGTGGTGGCCGACGCCGACACCGGCTTCGGCGGCTCGGCCAACGTGGAGCGCACCGTGCGCATCATGGAACGCGCCGGGGTGGCGGCCTTCCATATCGAAGACCAGTCCTTTCCCAAGCGCTGCGGCCATCTGGACGACAAGAGCCTGGTGGACGCCGAGGAAATGTGCCGCAAGGTGCACATCGCGCGCCAGACCCTGAGCGACCCCGACGCGCTGGTGATCGCGCGCACCGACGCCATCGCGGTCGAAGGCTTCGAGGCCGCGCTATCGCGCGCCGAGCGCTACCTGAAGGCGGGGGCGGACATGATCTTCGTGGAAGCGCCCGAGACGCTGGAGCAGATCCGCGCCATCGCCGAACGCCTGCCGGGCCTCAAGCTCATCAACATGTTCTACGGCGGCAAGACCCCGCTCACGCCGCTGGCCGACCTGGCGGCCATGGGCTACCGCCTGGCGATCATTCCGTCGGATCTGCAGCGCGCCGCCATCCACGCCATGCAGGCCACGCTGGCGGCGATCAAGCAGACCGGCGACAGCAGCGCGCTGGCCGATCAGCTCACCAGCTTCAAGGAGCGGGAAGAGATCGTGCAGACGCGCCGCTATCTGGCGCTGGACGCGCAGTAGGCGCGCGGCGCTAGCGGGGGCAGCGGCTGGGCAGGCTCAGCGGCCACAGCCGCTGGTTGTGCGAGCCGTACAGCGTGCGCACGCCGCATTCGAGTTCCACGCGCGCCACCTGCTTGCCGGCGGGATCGATGATCATCGACTTCTCCAGCGTGGACACTACCGCGCGGCCATTGCGGAATGGCGCGACCGCGCGGTAGTCGGCGGCGATCACCAGCTTGCCCTGGGCGTCCACGTAGCCGTAGCCGCTATCGATGCCGACCGGTGCCAGGCCTTCGCGCAGCAGGCCCAGTGCGTCGAACGCGGGGCCGGCCAGCGTGCCCTTGTCGTCCACTGCGCGCATGCCGCGGTTGGACACGCGCGCCACGGCGCGTCCTTCAGAGTAGGCCGACGCAACGCCCTCGACGGAGAGCCGCTTCTTGCCGTCCAGGCCGGTGTAGTCGGTCATCTCCCGGTTGCCCACGTAGTAGTGCCGCAGCAGCATGTCGGAGCCCAGCGGCCAGCGCCATTCGCCGACGGGCAGCGCGGTCACGGTCTTGCCCTGGTCGTCGATCACCCGTGGACCGTCCTCGCCCGTCAGCAGGGCGCGGGCAGGTTCGCCGCGGAAGGTGCCGGCGGTGGCTGTCAAAGGCGCGATCTGCCATTGCCCCTGGCTGTCCAGATAGCCGATGCGCGGTCCGCGCCGCAGCACCGTCCAGTCGCCCATGCGCAGGTAGTCCGCGTCCTCCATGTCCACCGCTTCCGAACCGTCCGGCGTGATGGTCCAGCGGTGCTTGTCGTCGCTGGCCGCGATTGCGCCGTCGCTGTCCACGCCGACCGAGAGCTTGGCCCGGAAGGCGGTCAGCGCGCGGCCCTCGGCGTTGAAGACGGCGGCGGGGCGCTCATACTCGTTCTCCTGCGGGCCGGCCTGGCGCAGCTTCCAGATCCGGGCGGTGATGCGTTCGGCGCTATGGTGGTTGGGTGGCACGATCCACTTGCCCTGCAGGTCGATGATGCCGACGCGGTCCTGGCCCAGCGAGGCGATCGCCTGGCCGTCCTGGAAGAGGCCGACGTCCTGGAATGCGGGCGCGGCGAGCTCCTTGCCGGCGACGAAGTCGTACAGGCCCCAGGGCGAGCCCTCGGCCGCGATCTTGAGGAAGCGGACCACGCCGGGGGCGACGATCTGCGCTTCGAAGAAGTCGCGGGGCAGGTCATAGGTCTTGCCGTCGCGGTCCAGCATGCGGCTCACGCCGTCTGCGTAGGCCGGCGCATAGCCGTGGCGGAACGGCCCGATATGTTGCTGCGCGGGCAGGTCCATGGGCTTGCCCATGGCATCCAGCAGCAGCAGGCCTTCGGCGGTCTGAGCGGCGTAGCGCAATTGCTCCGCCTTGAGTCCAGCGGCTTCGGCATCGGCCTGCGCTCCGTAGTCGTCTTCGGATCCGTCCAGCGGAATGATGTTGCTCCAGGCCGGATCGGAGGCGATGCCACCGTCGGCCAGCAACAGGCCGGCGCCGTCCTCGGCGCATTGGCAGTGGTCCTGCGCCAGCAGGCCCAGGGCGCTGCCGGGTATGTCCAGCGGCAGCTCCTTGAGCGAGCGGCTCTTGGCGGCCTCGACCGTTTCGGGCTTGAGCAGCGCGCGGCCCTCGTCGTCCAGCACGTTGAGCAGTTCGCCTTCCTGTTTGAAGACCCACAACTTCCCCTGGCTGACCACCATCCTGCCGGTGTCCTTGAGCCAGGCGGGAGCGGTCTCGGCATATAGCCAGTTGCCCATGGGAGTCAGCAGGCCTACGGGAACGCGTTCGTCGTTCGAGAACAGCACGTAGCCTTGCTGGTCCTCGGCCACGGACAGGCCCGCGCCCAGCGTCAGCGGTTCCGCGCGTCCCGGTACCAGCGCCATCTGCTTGCCGCCAGAGGGGTAGATGATGGCGTCGCCGTAGCGCTGGGATCCCTGCGCTTCGGCGGATTTGAGCGTGGTGACGGGCTTGCCGTCGCTGTCCAGCACGGCATAAGAGCCACGGCCGAGTTCGGCGCTCCAGAATGCCGGGGTCACGGGCATCATGCTGCGGTAGCCCTGACCCGCGCCCACGGCCTTGCCATCCGCGTCCAGCAGCAGCACGTCGCCTTCGCTATAGGCGACGGCCATCGAGCCGTCTTCGCCCGGTACCGAAATCTCCTGATAGTTGGGCTCCAGCACCCACTTCCAGTCCCGGTCCACCAGGCCGTACCGGCCTTCCGCATTGATGGCGATGTAAAGGCCCTTGCCATAGGGTTTGATGAGGCTGACGCCGACGTCGTTGTAGCGGCGCTCGCCGGTACTGGAGCGGTACTCCGGCTTGTACTCGACCGTCGCCAGCGCCGGCACGCCCGCGCCCAGATGCAGCGATTGCACCCCCTCATCCATCGGTTCGCCCACTGACTGCCCCTTGCGGTCGATCAGTTGGTAGCGGCCATCCAGTATGGCTACGGTCAGGCCGATCTCGGCGTAGTCCTGCACGGCGTCGTAGCGCGGCGGCACCGCCATCCGGCCTTTGGTGTCGATGAAACCCCACTTGCCTTTCCATTTCACCGCGGCCAGGCCGTGGCTGAAGTCGCCCACTGCTTCGAAGATGGGCGCAATCGCCAGCCGGCCGTTCTGGTCCAGGAAGCCCCAGGCATGGCGGCGCAGCGATTGATCGGGCGGCACGCGGTTGATGTTCACCAGCGCGGACGGCAGCAGCACCGCGGCGCGCTGGTCTGCCAGCGTGCGGATGCAACCGTTGGCGTAGGGGCTGACATCGTCGTCGACCGTGAGGCTGTAGGGCTTTTCCTCGATGCAGTATGAATTGCCAAACTGCGCATGCGCCGACAGGGACGCGCCCAGCGCGGCCAGGGCGCAGGCAAGGCGGGTGATGCGTATCGCGCGTGACTTCATGGTTGTTTCGCTTTGGCGTTGTCGGGGGCGAGTTCGAACTTGTCGGCCACGGGGCAATCCATTTTCTGCAGCGGCCAGGTGATCCTGCCCTGGTCGTCCAGGATCGTCACCGTGTCGCACACCACGGTAAACGTGGCGACGGGCACGCCCTTGGTATCGATGTACTGCGTGTTCCTGCTCTGGTAGCTGCTGCGGACCAGCGCGCGTTCCTCACTGAAGTTTCCGGCCCAGGTAAAGACGGGCGGGATCGCATAGCGTCCTGTCAGGTCGATGTAGCCATACAGCTTGCCGGAATACTGCAGGCGTCGCGCCACGGCCAGGCCGTTGTTCAGCGGGCCCAGCGTGTCGAAATGCGGTCCCACGATGCGCTTGCCGCTGGCATCGATGAAGCCGTTCCTGCCGTTGCCCGAGCCGCTGCGGTAGGTCGCCACGCCTTCGTTGGCGTGGCGGTCTTCCACGCTATACGTGCCATCGATGCGGGTGATCTCGCGGCCCTGCAGGTCCGTCATGACGCTGACCGAGTTTTCCGAATCGTGGAAGACGATGCGCTGCATGGAGGCCAGCGGCGAGCCGTCGCCCCGCTTGGGCAGCACGGTCTTGCCGTCCTGGTCGATCAGGCGGTAGCCGGACCCGGTGTAGGCGCGCGCCAGCCCCTCGGGCTGCGCGAAGAATGGGTTGAACTCGCCGTAGATGGCGGGAACCTTCATGTTGCCGCGGGCATCGATGGCGCCTTCGCCGTCTTCGTGTTCGATGTAGAGCCAGTGCTGGTACAGCTCCTTGTTCTTGGCCCGGCTGTCGGATACGCGCGTGGCGTCGCCCTTGGCGTCGAACACCACGGTTCCGCCGTCTGCAAGCGCGCCCAGGTAGCGTCCGTCCTTCAGCCGGTCCGGCTTGCCGGTCAGAAGCTCGCTGGATTTGCCGCTACGCAGGTTCACCAGGCGGTAATTGGTGTCGTAAGAGCTGCGGGCGCGCTGTCCGGAGCCGTTGTCCTCGACCAGCATCAGGCCGTTGCCCAGGTATTCCAGCTTGTAGGAGCTTTCCTGCGTGGCGGGCACTATCCACTTGCCCTCGCGGTTCATCACGCCCCAGCGGTCCTGGTGCTGGACCTTGGTCCAGTCGTCCTCGAACTTCTCCATGCTTTCGTACACCGGCTTGACCGCTGGCGCGCCCTTGGCGATGTTCCAGATCCCCCAGCGGTTCTCGCGGTTTTCGTCAGGCGCGCGGTACTGGATCAGTTCGCCGTCGAAGTTCATGGCGCCGTCCAGCACCTCGGCCGGAACCGTGGCGGCTTTGCCGCGGGCGTCGATCACCAGGCTGTCGTCGCCGCGGCTGCGCGCTCCGCCCGCCAGCGCGTAGGCGCCGCGGAACGGACGGATGACGCTGTAGCGGGGCGGCACGGCCCAGCCGCCGTCGGCATCGATGGCGCCATACTTGCCATTGGTGGCGCGCACCGGCAAGGGCATCGACGCGTCATAGCTGGACATGTCCTCCCAGTCCGGATTGGTCACGATCTTGCCCTTGGACGTCAGGATGCCCTGGTGCTGCTTGTAGTCCAGGGGTCGCAGCAGGGCCAGCGGCAAGCTGTCCGCGGTGGCGCGGCCGCGGGCGGATTCGCTGGCGGAAACGGCCCTGATGTCGTAATCCTGCAGGCGCGCGACCGTGTCGGCATCGAGCAGGGGCTTGCCTTCGCGCGTGTAGATCTGCAGCAGGCCGCCGCCGGCATCGGGCGCCGCGTCCGCGCTTGTCGCTTCTGCTGCTGCGGCGGCGGCGTCTACTGCCGCGGTGGCCACATCCATCGCGGCAGGCGTTGCGACGTCGACGGCCACGGTCGCGGCAACCGAAGCTTCGGTTGCCGCC
>NZ_DATCUY010000685.1:0-7309 GCF_036567245.1 Achromobacter sp.
CGTGCACAGCGCCTGCCGGCGTGGCTGAAGCAGACTGCGCCGCTGCCGCTGCGCGCGGAGCCTGCGCCGGCGCTGCCTCGCCTTCCATCTGGATTCTTGCGATCACCGTATCCGCGTTCACAATGCCGTCCACGGCGACCAGATGCTCCACCATGACCCCGTCATTGTGCGCAGGCACCTCGATGATGGACTTGTCCGTTTCGATCTCGACCAGCACGTCGCCAGCCTTGAAGGCCTGGCCCGGCGTCACGATCCACGCAACCAGGCGGGCGGCGTCCAGGGCCTCGCCCGTCGGCGGGACGACCATATCCAACATTCTCGTCATGCTTGTTCCTTCGAAATCCGATGCGCCCTTCCAGTTTTCGGAGCGCTTTGTGCCAGCGCGGCGTCAGGCGGCCGGGTTCATGAACTGGATGAACTCGGTGATGGCGCCTTCGGGCTCCATCAGGTAGAACACCTTGGTGCGCCCTTGCCGCATGACGCACGGCGAGGACACGCTTTCGTAGCCGGCCTGCGTCGCCTGCTCATACACGGCATCCACGTCCGCCACCTCGAAGGCCATGTGGCTGTAGCCGAAATCGCATTGGCGGCGCGGCTGCTTGTCGCCATCGGGCGTGTAGTACTTGAACAGCTCGACCCGGTGCCCGCCGTGGCGCAGCATGGCCCAGCGTATGGTCGCGCCCGGCAGGCCCACCACTACGCCCAGCGCGGGCTCGCTGCGGTGGTCCATTTCCCCCTCCAGCTCGAAGCCGAGGAAGCCGGTGTAGAAATTCCGCGCGCGCTCGAAATCATTGACGCAGACGGCCGTATGGTGCGTGGCAAGCAATTTGTCTTTGAGCATTTTTCTCTCCCAGGCTCAAACGCCTGCGTCAGCGTGAGCCGCCGCGGCGGCTATCCAGGGACCGCAGCGCGGTCTCCACGGCCTGCGCATCCGCCAGCGCGGCGCGCTCCAGCACCTTGGAAACCACGGGCGAGGAATTGGCGCCCGTGACGTGCACGATCTCGTGGTCCAGCCAGTCGAACAACCGGGACTGCGCCTCGCTCGCCACCCGCGAGCCGATCGACGTGCCGCGCGTGGTCTGCTCCACGATCATCAGCGCCTGGGTGCGTTTGACGCCCGCCGCGATGGTTTCCCAATCGATGCCCAGCGGATCCAGCGTGCGCAGGTCTATCACCTGGGCGTCGATGCCGGTCCGCTCAGCGGCCTGGCAGCAGATATCGACCATGACGCCGTAGGTCAGGATGGTGCAGCGCGCGCCTTCGCGCGCGACGCGGGCCCGCCCGATGGGCACGATGTAGTCCCAGTCTGCGGCCGGCACCTTGCCCACCTGTTTGAACAGGTCGTTGTATTCCACCATCAGGACCGGATCGTCGCAGCGCAGCGCGGCATTGAGCAGCCCGATGTAGTCGTAAGGCCGCGACGGCGCCAGGATGCGCCATCCCGGGTATTGCGCGAACAAGCCGCTGGCGTCCATGGAATGCTGCGAGCCGTAGCCGGTACCGGCGGTGACCCGGCTGCGCACCAGCACGGGCACCGCGAACTTGCCGCCGAACATGTGGCGCACCTTGGCGATCTGGTTGAACAGCTGGTCCGCCGCCACCAGCGCGAAGTCGGGATACATGATCTCCACCACCGGGCGCATGCCGTTCAAGGCCGCGCCCAGCGCCAGGCCGGTAAAGCCGTTCTCGCAGATGGGCGTGCCGATGAGGCGGTCCGGAAAGTGGTCGCCGATGTCCTTGGTGGCGCCGGCCGTGCCTCCTTTCAGGCGATGCACGTCCTCGCCCAGGATGAAGATGCCGTCGTCGCGCTGCATATTCAGCAGCATGGCGCGCGAGATCACGTCCTGGAACTTGGCGTCCGTAAGATCGGCCGGCGCCTGCTCCTCCAGTTCCACGGCGCGCTGGCCTTTCAACTCGCCCAGATCGCCGCGGATGCCGCTGTCCACGCTGGCCGGGTCCGGCCACAGCTCGGGGCGGATACGCTGCGCGGCCTCGTCACCGTAGTTCTCCAGCAGCCGGTCCAGCGCGCCGTCTATCAATTCATCGGCGCGGCGCTCCAGGCGGGCCATGCCGGCGTCGTCGATCAGGCCGAGCGACTTCAGCTGCGCCGGGAAAGTCGAGATGGGATCGCGTGCGCTCCAGGCCTCTTCCTCGTCCTTGTCGCGGTAGCGGAAAGCGCTGCCCTTCAGGGCGCCCGACTGGTGCAGGTAGCGGTAGGTCTGCGCTTCCAGCAACACCGGCCCGCCGTCGCGGCGGATGATGGCGCGGGCCTCCTGCATGGCCAGGCGCGCCGCGACGACATCCATGCCGTCGAACTCGATGGCCGGCACGCCCAGGGACAGGCCGCGCGCCGACAGGCGGGTCTCGCGGGTCTGCTCCGACACGTGCGTGGACACCGCGTACAGATTGTTTTCCACGAAGAAAATAGTGGGCGTGTTGTAGAGCGCCGCCAGGTTCATGGCCTCGTAGGCCGCGCCGCTCTGCATGGCGCCGTCGCCGAAGAAGGCCACCGACACGTGATCGCGCCCGCGCAGCTTGTCGGCGAAGGCGTAGCCCACCGCGTGCGAAGGGTTGCCGCCCACGATGGCGTTGGAGCCGTAGATGCCCGCCTCGGGATAGCGCAGGTGCATGGAGCCGCCGCGCCCGCCGCAGTAGCCTGGCGTCAGGCCCAGGATCTCGGCATAGGTCCGGTAGATCACGTCGCGGTGCGCGTCCAGGGTATCCGAGGCCAGCGGCGAATAATCCGCCGGCGTGGCGTGGTTCAGCGCCTTGGCCAGGAACTGGTGGTGCATGCGGTGGGTGCCGTTGATCTTATCCGCCGATTCCAGCATCGACATGACCCCCACGGCCGCCCCATCCTGACCGATGCTGGAATGCGCCGGACCATGCAGGATGCCGGCCACGCTCAGCTTCAAGAGCTTTTCCTCGAAGCGCCGGATCAGTATCAGCTGCTCCAGCATGCGGACCATTTCACGCGGCTCGATGGCCTGCGCGTCCGCGGCGGTGGCGCTGAGCCGCCACCAGGGCGTCTCGGTATGCAGGGCGGCAAGCCGCGAGGTCTTCGCGGCGGGCGCCGCGCCTTCATTGATATGCTTCATCGATGCTTCCCTTCAGTGGGCCGCGGCCAGGGCGGCGTCCAGCGGTTCGGTCTCCTGCGCGCGCAGCAGCTTCCAGATGTGCGTGCGCAAATGCACGAACGCCTCCATGTCCATCACGTCCTCGATCCGCTCCATGCTGTCCCAGTCCTCGCGCCGGCGCACGTCGGCCACGTTGATGATTTCCTTGATCTGTCCCGGGCGGCCTGTCAGCACCACCACGCGGTCGGACAGGTACACCGCTTCCTCCACGCTGTGGGTAATGAACAGCACCGTGCGCGGATTGAGCCGCGACAGCTTGACCAGCTCTTCCTGCATGACCACGCGGGTCTGGGCGTCCAACGCGCCGAAGGGCTCGTCCATCAGCAGCACGTCGGGGTCCAGGGCGTAGCTGCGCGCGATGGCCACGCGCTGCTGCATGCCGCCGGACAGCTGGTGCGGATAGGCCTGCTCGTAACCCGACAGGCCCATCAGCTCTATGTAGCGCGCCACCGTCCGCGCCCGCGCCTCGCGCGTGGCGCCCTTGCACTTCAGGCCGAAGCCGATGTTCTCGGTCACGGTCTTCCAGGGAAACAACGCGAACTGCTGGAACACGACGGCGCGGTCCGGGCCCGGCTCCCGCACCTCCTTGCCGCCCACCCGCACGCTGCCCGCCGACGGAAACTCCAGGCCGGCCGCCATGCGCATCAAGGTGGTCTTGCCGCAGCCGGACGGCCCGACGATAGAAACGAATTCCCTCTCGCCCACCTCGAAACTCACGTCATCCAGGGCCAGGAAGCTTTCCCCGCCCCGGCTGAACGTGCGCTGCACCCGCTCGAAAGTAATCTGACTCATGCTTGCGTTCCTTTATAGAGAGCCGCGGCCGCAGGCCTACTTCGCGACATCGGCGACGAAGGCCCGGAGCTTGGGATCGTCCTGGATCATCTGCAGATACTTGCCCGTGACCATGGTCTTGGGATCGGGGATCTTCTTGACCACGCCCGCGGACACCATGAATTCCCCCACGCTGTTCCACCAGCCGACCATCTCCGAGGTACCGCCCGGGCCGGGCGCGAACAGCTTGGTCTGCTCCGCCAGGTCGAAGGCGGGCCGGTCGCGCAATTCCTGCTCCAGGTACTTGTCCGGGAACTTCACGCCCACGCTGCCGAAGAAGGCTTTCAGGTACGCCCTCGCCTCTTCGGGATGGGCCCGCTGCCAGGCCACCGCGCGCAGATAGACCGCCAGGAAGCGGGCGACCTTGTCCGGATGCTGCTTGGCGAATGCCGGCGTCGTGAACAGGTAGCTGTGGATCGGCATCTTCAGCTCGGCGCCGGTGCAGATCACCTTTGCGCCTATGGCCTCTTGCAGGATGTAGGTGTTGGGCGCCCACACGGAAGAAATGTCGTACTTGCCGCTCATCACCGCGGCGTTGATGTCGGGCGGAGACAGGTTGACGAAACGATAGTCCTCGGGCTTAAGCCCGAACTTCCTGGACAGGCATTCGGCCGCGCCCCACTGGCCGGTGGAATTGCTGGTGACGGGAATGGTCTTGCCCTTGAGCAGCGCCGGATTCTTCAGGTATTCGTCGGCCCGCTCCTTGGTGGCCATCAGCGTGATGATGGCGGCCTCGCCGTCGGCGATGCCTATGGTCTGCAAGCCGTACTTCGACGCCCCCAGCAGCGACGGGATGTTGCCCGCCCCGCCCACGTCCCATGATCCGGACGCGCCCGCAGCGATTTCCAACGCACCGGAGGCGAAGGTCGAGATCTCGGGCTTCAGGCCCACCTCCTGCCACCAGCCTTTCTCGCTGGCGATGTACCACTCCAGCGCCCACCGCTGCGGCTGCTGGCCGATGCGGATGGTGAACAGCTCCGTGCCCGCGGGCGCGGCCTGGGCCGCCGCCTGTCCGGGTCCCCCCAGCCAGCACCCGATCACGAGCGCTGCCAAGGCCTTGAGGCCTTTGTAATGTGTCATCTGTCTCTCTCCAATATGGAATGCCGCTACCTGCACTGCCTGCCAGTTGTTCCTCCTCTTTCCCTGGGGATCAGCGCGACCAGTCGCGCTGCACCCGTCGCTGCAAGGCGCGCATGCCATAGTCGATGCCCGCGCCTATCAAACCGATGGTGATCATGCCGCTGATCACGATGGCAGGTTCCAGGTTGCTGCCGCCCTGCACGATCATGTAGCCCAGCCCGGTGGAACCCACGATCAGTTCCGCGCCAATCAATGACTGCCAGCCGAACCCCGCCCCGACCCGGATGCCGGCGACGATGTGCGCCAACGACGCCGGCAGCAGGATCTCGGTCAGCGTCACCCAGCGCCCGGCCCCCAGCATCTGGCCGGCCTCGATCAGGGCGCGGTCGATCTGCTTGGCGCCGCGGTAGGCGTTCAGCACGCAAGGCGCGAAGGCCCCGGCAAAGATCACCAGCGTGGGCGACAGGAAGCCGGTGCCGAACCAGAAAATCGCGAACGGCACCCAGGCAATGGGGGGAATGAAGCGGAACGCCTCGAATACCGGCGCCACCGCCCAGTCCATGGCCTTGAAGCGCCCCATGAACAGCCCCAGCGGCACGCCCAGCAGGACCGCGATGGAAAAGCTGATCAGGAATTTCTCCAGGCTGGCCAGCAGATGCATCTGCAGCACCGAGCCCGCATAGGGTTCGCGCGTGTGCTCGGCCATGCTGCGCAACACCGTCAGCGGCCCCGACAGGAAGGCCGGCGACACCAGGCCCAGGCCGGAGAGCAGCGCCCAGCCGCCGAACAGCGTGGCGAGGCCCAGGGCCGGCATCAGCCAGCGTTCCAACACCCGGCGCGAGACGATGGCGTGGGCGCTGCCCTGGGCTGTCCTGTTCATGCTTTCCATGGCATCACCCTGCGTTCCACCTGCGCCAGCAGCGCGGACATCAGCATGCCCATGCCGGCCACCGCGGCCATGGCCACCACGATCATTCCCGAGTTCAGGTCGCGCGTGGCGATGATCAGCACATGGCCCAGGCCGATGAAGGAGCCGACCAGTTCCGCAGCCACCAGCACCATCCAGCAGGCCTGCAGCGAAGTCCGCAGGCCCGTGAAGATGGCGGGCAAGGCGCCAGGCACGATGACATCCAGCAGCATCCGGCGACCGGCGGCGCCATTGACGCGCGCCGCCTGGATCAGCGTGTCGTCGATGTTGCGCACGCCGGTGTAGGTGTTGATCACGGTGGGCGCGAAGGCCGCCAGCCAGATCACGAAGACCTTGGCGCTGGTGCCCAGCCCGAACCACAGGATGGTCAGCGGAATCCAGGCAATCGGCGCAATCGGGCGCACGATCTGGAACACCGGGTTGACGTAGGCTTCGACCAGTCGGCTCTGCCCCATCAGGATGCCCAGCGGCACGCCCGTCATCGCCGCCGCCGCGAAGCCGTACAGCACCAGCCCGGTGCTGGCCGCGACGTGCTGCAGCAGCGTGCCGTCGGCATAGCCTGCCCCGGCGATCTCCAGCAAGGCGTCCCAGGCGTCAACGGGCGACGGCAGTTGCACCGCGCTCAGGAGTTCCAGCGGACCCGTGGCCAGGTACCAGGCCAGCAGCAGCGCCGCGACCGATGCGCCGCTGACCAGCCAGCGCAGGGACAGGCGCCGACGTGCCGGCGCGGGCGGATTGGCGGGGGGGCTGACGACAGTCATGGCGGCGCTCCGGTCGAGCAGGGCCAGGGCGGCCGGGGCGCCGGCGACGGCGCGGGGGGAAAGCGGATGCCGGACCATGTCAATGCGTCCTCAGCACGATCTTGGCCGACGCCGCGCGGCCGCCGTCCAGATCGGAAAAGGCCTGCGCGCCCGCTCCCAGCTCACGCTCCTCGACCCAGGACAGATCGCCGAAGACGCCCCGGTGCAGCGCGTCCACGGTCGCCCACAGGTCGGCGCTGGTATAGGTGTAGGCGCCGATCAAGGTGATCTCGTCCAGCGTCAGCCGCCGCATGTCGATCTCGCTGGCCCAGTCCTGCAGGCCGATGTGCAGCATCACGCCGCCCGGTTGGACCGCGGCCAGCGCGGCCGGACGCGTGAGCTTGCCGCCCACCGCGTCCACCACCAGTTCATAAGCGCCCCGCGCCGGAGCGGTCTCGCGCGGATCGAAGGCCATGCAGCCCGCATGCTTCTGCGCCGAGGCGCGCCGCAGCGGGTTGGTTTCGGCCAGGCTGACGCGGCAACCCTGGCTGCGCAGCAGCAGCGCCGTCAGCAGGCCGATGGCGCCGCCGCCC
>NZ_DATCUY010000686.1:0-15351 GCF_036567245.1 Achromobacter sp.
TCCGCCCCGCCCGCGCCCCAGTCCCGCACCGGTGGCGGCCATGCAACAGGCCGAGGCCCAGGCCAAGATGGCGCGCCAACGCGTCCAGTCCTTCGAGGACGCCGCGGCGCCCGCCGTCGAGATGGTGCCGGAACCGCTGGAGCAGGCCACTGCCCAGGTGCAGGCGGAAGCCACCAGCGCATCGTTCCAGATCAAGAATCCGGCCACTCTGTTGTCCGACAATTCCTCGCAGCGCGTGGCCATCGCCACCGCCAAGCTGCCCGCCACCCTGCAGTACCAGTCGACGCCGGCGCTGCGCGAAGCCATGTTCCTGACGGCGCACGCCAGCAACAGCACGGACTTCCCCTTCCTGGCCGGCGCCTTGAACACCTTCCTGGACGACGCCTTCGTCGCTTCCAGCGCCATGAAGGCCGTGATGCCCGGCGAGAAGCTCGAACTCGCGCTCGGCGCCGATGAAGGCATCTCCATCAAGCGCCAGTTGGTCAACCGCTATACCGAAAGCACCGGTTTCTCCGGCAGCGGCAAGCGCGTGACCTACGAGTACAAGATCACGGTCAAGAACAACAAGGCCACCAAGGAGCAGGTGTCGTTCAAGGACCGCCTGCCCATTTCGCGCAACGAGAAGATCGTGGTCAAGCTGCTGTCGCCGGCCGATCGCGAGATCAAGCGCGAGGAAGACGGAAAGCTGGTCTGGGACTGGGAAATGGAGCCCGGCAAGTCGCGCGAAACGGTGCTGAAGTTCTCGGTCGACTATCCGGGCGATATCGAAGTCTCCGGAATCTGACGCGCTCAGCGCATCTGGAAAGCCTCCTGGTGGAACAGTTCGCTCACCGGCATGCCGCGCCGGTGCAGCCCGTCCTTCAGCGCATCGGCGAATCCCGCCGGGCCGCAGAACCACACGCTGGGCCAGGGCGCGCCCGGCGTGTGGTGCGCGGCCAGCTCGGCGGCCGTCAGCGGCCGCTGGCTATCGCTATAGCGCACCCGCAGCGTCACGTTCGGGACGCGCGCGCACAGCGCCTTCAGATGGTCCGCGAACGGCGCGTCATCGGCGTTGCGGGCGCAGTAGTACAGGGTCGCGACCGGCGCCGTTTCCGGGTCGGTCTGCAGCGACTCCATCCATGAGATGAACGGCGTGACGCCGATGCCGGCCGCCACCCAGATCTGCGGCCGCCCATCGTCGCGTTGGAAGTCGAAGCAGCCATAGGGCCCTTCGATGATCACCTCCTGCCCCACCTGCACACTGCGCTGCAGGCGCCGCGTGTAGTCCCCCAAGGCCTTGATGGAGAACTGCACCCGGCCGGTGCCATCGTCCGCGCCGGACACCGTGTAGGGATGCGCGCCCTCGCGCCGGTCGGTGGTCAGGAAGGCGAATTGCCCGGCACGGTGATGCCAGTTGCCCTCCACCCTACAGGTCAGCGCCAGGATGTCGCCGGAAAGATGGTCGATGGCCAGCACCTGCCCCCTGTAGCGGCGTCCGCGCCCGATGTTGCCAGTCAGCGCCATCAACGCGCAGACGGTCCCCACGCCCGTGCACACGGCCACCAGCCAGCCCGCGGGCTGCCACCACCAGGCGGCGGGCGTCAGCACCACGCCATGGAAGGCGACCACCAGGAAGATCGCCGCCGCAATGCGGTGAACCTGGCGCCAGATGTGATACGGAAAGCGCCGCCACAGTGTCAGCAGCACCATCGCCGCCAGGATCCACACGGCCCATTCGCCTATGTCCTTGGCGGAGCCGCGGAACATGTCCAGCAAGGCGGCTGCGCGCGGCGTCTTGGGCACCGGGTCGAACAGCGCCAGCAGCACCGGCTTGCCCAGCTTGATCAGGTAATGCGCCGCCGCCAGCGCGGCGGCCAGGATGCCGCTCCATTTGTGCAGCCGGTACATCTTGTCCAGCCCGCCCATCCGCGTTTCCAGCCACATCGGACGTACCGCCAGCAGCATGATCAGGGTCATGACTGCGTAGGCACCCAGGCCCGTCAACAGGATGAGCTGGTCGCGCGCGGTCCAGACGTTGAGTTCGGCCGGAGGTTGCGCCCAGTAGGCCCCGGCCCACGCCAGCAGGGAGATCAGCAGAACAGCGGCCAATAGGCGTCGCATCGGTTAATCGCTCCATCTTGGGGAGGCCGCGCACGCTGCGCGGCCCGCATGGGGCTATGGTAAATCCGCCGCCGATGGCGTTTTCCCATGCGCGGCCGCGATCTTGATCCGGGTCAAGCCTGCTGAAAATCGGGTGTCGGCACGGCCTGCGCCAGGATACTCCATGCGCCCTGCGCAGGATCAATGCGCGCGGCAGAACTCGATGAAGGCGTCGGGTTCCAGCGGCACGGAAATCCCGTAGCCTTGCGCCATATCGCAGCCCAGCTCGCGCAGCAGCTCCACGTCGCGTTCATGCTCCACGCCTTCGGCCACCACGCGCCGGCCCAGCACGCGGCCCATCTCGATGGCGGCCGCGACCACCGCGCGCGACGCGGGCTCGCGGTGCATGTGTACGATGAAGTCGCGGTCTATCTTCAGTTCCGTGAACGGCATGGCCGAGAACAGGCGCATGGAGGCAATGCCCGCGCCGAAGTCGTCCATCGCCAATTCAAAACCGCGCACCCGCAGCAGGTTCAACGCCGAGGACAGGGCCAGCCAATCGGTCACCGGCTCGTCCTCGGTCAGCTCGACCTTGACCAGCCGCGCCGGCAGGCCGGCCTGTGCCACGCGCTGCTCCAGCAGGCCCGGCAGGTCGCGCGAGCACAGCGTGGAGGCCGAGGCATTGATCGCGATGGGCACGGCGAAGTCCTCGCCATGCATGCGCTGCAGGACTTCCAGCACCCGGTCGGTCACGCGGCAGAACAGGGTGCGGTCCAGGCCCAGCCGGTGCGCGGCGGGTACGAAGTCCGACGCGGGAATCGCGCCCAGCTCGGGATGGTCCCAGCGCGACAGCGCCTCGGCAGCCAACACCCGGCCCGTGGACAGGCTCATCTGCGGCTGCAGCACCACGCTCATGCCCTGCCCCGTGATCAAGGCATGACCCAGCGCCGCCTCGATGACGTCGCGCCGCAGCGAGCGCGGCCGCAGTGACACGGCATCGTCCTCGTCGAGGCTGCGCAGCGCCGCCTTGATCGCCTGCTGCATGGCCGTGCGCGATACCGGCTTGGACAGCGCCTGCGCCGACGGACAGCCCGCCTGCAAAGCCAGACGCACATGCGACTGCAACAGTTCATCGCTGAGGCTGCTGATCCAGATGATGGGCGGCATGCTCTTCAAGCGACCGGCGTCCACCAGGCGCCGCAGTTCGTTGGGCAGGCGCGTGCCGTCGCCCTCGCCCGTGACGATATCGCTGATGACCACGTCGTAGAACTGCCGCGCCAGCGCGGTGACGGCTTCGATGCTGCTGCCCAGGCCGGCCACCCGGCGGAAACCCAGCGCCAGCAGCACGTTCTGCAGATAGGCGCGTTCGACCGGATGGTCTTCGACGAGAAGTATCCGTCGGGTCCCGCCGGGTTCCGTTTTAGGCATGGTCTACCGTCCTACTCAGACAGGGCGGGCCCCCGCAGGCGGCCGCTGAGAAACTGTGTACACCATGCTAAGGCATACGCACCCGGAATGTCGTTATCGCTAACGGGTTAATGCAAGCCCGTCGCCGATAGTCGTAGTATCTGGAGCATCAGCCAGACGGAGGCAGCCTTCCGTCGCCCCGCGGCGCGGCCGGTGCCATAATAGATGTCTTTCTACCCGCATCTACGGCACGGAGCTACCCTTGACCCGCATTGACGACCCCCTGCACGACCGCGAGGTCGGCGCGGCCGACTCCACCCAGGACAACACGCGCACGGACGATACCCGCATCAGCGCGGTACGCCCCTTGATTTCGCCTGCGCTGCTGCAGGACGAGCTGCCGGTGTCGGCCGAGATCCAGACGCTGGTCGAGCAAAGCCGCGTCCAGATCGCCGACGTGCTGCATGGCCGCGACGACCGCCTGGTGCTGGTGGTCGGCCCCTGTTCCATCCATGACCATGGCCAGGCCATGGAGTACGCTCGTCTGCTGCGCACCGCCGCCGAACAGCACCGGAAGGACCTGCTCATCGTCATGCGGGTGTACTTCGAGAAGCCGCGCACCACCGTGGGCTGGAAGGGCTACATCAATGACCCGCGCCTGGACGGCAGCTTCCGCATCAACGAAGGCCTGCGCCGCGCGCGCGAACTGCTGCTGGACATCAGCGGCCTGGGCCTGCCGACCGCGACTGAATTCCTGGACCTGCTCAGCCCGCAGTACATTGCCGACCTGATCGCCTGGGGCGCCATCGGCGCGCGCACCACCGAAAGCCCCAGCCACCGCCAGTTGAGCTCGGGCCTGAGCTGCCCGCTGGGCTTCAAGAACGGCACCGACGGCGGCGTACAGATCGCGGCCGACGCCATGGTCGCCGCCAGCGCCAAGCATGCCTTCATGGGCATGACCAAGATGGGCATGGCGGCCATCTTCGAAACCCGTGGCAACCAGGACACCCACGTCATTCTGCGCGGCGGCAAGCAAGGCCCGAACTACGACGCCGCCAGCGTCGATGCCTGCTGCGCCGCCCTGCGCGCGGCCGGCCAGCGCGAACAGGTCATGATCGACTGCTCGCACGCCAACTCCAACAAGTCACACCTGCGTCAGGTCGACGTGGCCAACGACATCGCCGCCCAGATCGCCCAGGGCGACGGCCGCATCACCGGGGTGATGATCGAAAGCCATCTCGAAGAAGGCCGCCAGGATCTGAAGCCCGGCCAGGCGCTGCGCCGCGGCGTGTCCATCACGGACGCCTGCCTGGGCTGGTCCCAGACCGAGCCTGTGCTGGACACGCTGGCCCTGGCTGTGCGCCAGCGCCGCGAACAGGCCGCAAAGCAGGCCTGAGGTTTCGGCCCGAGTCCTCTCAGCGGCCGACGCGGTAAGGCGCCGGATCCATATCCGGCGCCTGGCCCGTGATCATGCAGGCCAGCAACTTGCCCGTCACCGGCCCCAACGTGAAGCCATGATGCGCATGGCCGAAAGCCAACCAGAGCCCCGGATGGCGCGGCGCCGGTCCGATGACCGGCCGCATGTCCGCCATGCAGGGCCGGCATCCCATCCAAGGTTCCCGTTCAACGGCCTCGCCCAGCGGCAGCAGTTGCGCGGCCAGCGCGCGTGTGCGCTGGATCTGGATCGGTGAAGGCGGCGCATCGCGCGCCGCGAATTCCGCGCCGGTCGTCAGGCGCACGCCCAGCGTCATGGGCGTCACCAGGAAACCGCTTTCGATGTCGGCCACTGGATGCGACAAGCTCGCTCCGTCCTCCAGCGCGAAGTGCTGGTGATAGCCGCGCTTGACCGCCATGGGGATGCGATAGCCCAGCGGGCGCAGGATGTCCGGCGACCACGGCCCCAGCGCCACGACCACGTCGCGGGCCTCGATCACGCCCTGCTCGCCCTGCACCTGCCAACCCTTGCCCGACGGCTTGAGGCTGCGCGCGTCGCCGCGCGCCAGCAGGCCGCCGCGCCGCTCGAACAAGGCTGCATAGCCTCGCGTCACGGCGCCGGGGTCGGACACGTTGACCGGATCCAGCCAGTGCACCGCGCCCGCCATGCGCGCCAACGCAGGCTCCAGCGCCGCCAGCGCCTGGCGGTCCAATACCCGGTAGTTCAAGCCATAGGGCGCGAGCGCCTGCGCCTCGGCGACGGCCCGGGCCAGGCCCGCCTCGCTGCGCACGCCGTCGATCCAGCCATTGCGCCGGAACAGCCGGGAAATGCCTGCTTCGTCCTTGAGCGCATCGTGCTCGGCCACGCTGCGTTCGATCAGCGGCAGCATGGCCTCGGCCGCGCGCGCCAGGCGCGACGGCGCCGAATGCCACCAATAGCGCAGCAGCCACGGCGCGATGCGTGGCAGGAAGCGCGGGTGATAGCTCACGTCCGGCGTATTGTTCCTGGCGTAGCGCCACAGGCTGCGCCAGTCGCGCGGAAAGGCATAGGGAATCACGCTGGCCCGTTCGATCAGGCCGGCGTTGCCGTAACTGGTTTCCTCGCCGGGGCCGCGCCGGTCCAACAGCACCACGGAGCGGCCGCGCGCCGCCAGATGCAGGGCGGCGCTCACCCCGACGATGCCTGCACCCAAGACCAAGGCGTCTGTTTTCATGCGGCGCATTCTGCGCTCGCGTACGGTGTTCGGCAAGAGCGCGCCCGCGTAGAATCCCTCACTGCGCGGCACGCCTCCATTGTCTTCGTTGCTCTTAAGGAACACGCCATGACACCCCCTCGCCTCCAACCCGTCACGCTCGCTGGCGAGGTCGTGCGCCTTGAACCTCTGGCCGCCAGCCATGCGGCCGCGCTCGCGCAGGCAGGCCTGCATCCCGAGCTCTGGCGCCTGCAGCCCGAACCGGTGCAGACGCAAGACGACATGCAGCGCTATGTGGATCGCGCGCTGGCCGGCCAACGCGACGGCGATTGCCTGCCGTTCGTCATCGTGCGCCAGGACAACGGCCAGATCATCGGTGCGACGCGCTACATGGACATTGCGCTGGCCCACAAGCGCCTGGAGATCGGCGGCACCTGGCTCACGCCCGCAAGCCAACGCAGCGGCGCCAACACCGAGGCCAAGTTCTTGTTATTGCAGCACGCCTTTGAAACAATTGGTATCATGCGCGTTGTATTCAAGACTGAACTGAGCAACATGCAATCGCGCCAGGCCATCCTGCGCATCGGCGGCGTGGAGGAAGGCGTGTTCCGCAAGCACCTGATTGCGCAATCGGGACGCACGCGCGACATGATCTACTTCGCGATCCTCGACCAGGACTGGCCCGAGGTCAAAGCGCGCCTGCTGATGCGCATGCGACGCGCCGCGTAAGGCCGGGCCGCGTAAGGCCGGGCCACATAGGCCGAACCGCCGCGCTCTTTTCGCAGCTTGTCCGGGCCGTGAGGCCCGCCCCGCACTATTGAAGCCAGGTATGCCACAGACTCCCGCCGCGCCAGCAACGCGCCACACGATATACATCTACACCGAAGAACAGCGCGGCAACCAACTGGTCGAATCGCTGGTGATCGGCATGCTGTCCGACGTCTCGGGGTCCGACAAGCTCGTGGTCGTGCAAGACCCGCACAGTGGCTTGAAGTTCGTCTACCGCATCGACCACGACAGCAGCAATCTCGACGCCGCGGCAATCACCGAACAGGACGCGTCCCTGTTCAACGGCAAGACCTCGGTCGAGATCAATGCCATGTCGTACCGGCTGGGCACGGTCGAGAACGCCATGAAATTGCTGCGCAGCAAGAACCAGTGGATACAGGACAAGGGAGCCGTGCTGTCCGTGCTGCTGCAGAACGCAGCCGCGCGCAAGACCCGTTTCGCCTCGCCCCGCATCGAGCGCGACCGCATGCGCAAGGTGCCGCCAGGCGTTCCCGTCGAGCACCTGCCTACATAAAAAGCACAGTATCCACAGCGTCGGCCTTATCCACAATTTCTGTGGATAAAACAGGCTCGAACCCATGGCTGATGGCCGTTCGGCCGACGCGCAACGGGCTGCTCATTTTTTGATCAACCTCAAGTTCTCCACCGCTCGGCTGCCATCCTTGATTCTTGACGCGGCGCCGCAGCGGCGATGATGATATTCTCCGCAAGCGCGCGATACGAAAGATTTCGCGCTCGCGGACTCCCCCTATACAAGAAGACCCAGATACAAGGAGCGGATGGCGTGTTTGCACTCGAACCTCCTTGCGCGCAACCACTGACGCCGGACTCGCCGTGACCATCATCATCGTCGACGACCACGGAGACTGGCGCGACACCATCGCCGAATACATAGAAGACCTCGGTCTGGGCCGCAGCATCCTCACTGCCGGCTCCCTGGCAGAGCTGGACCAGTTGTTGCTCACCGTCACGCCGGGCATCCTGGTGCTGGACGCCATGCTGCCGGACGGCGACGCGCTGACCCGCGTGTCCCACTTGCGGACCTCCTTCCCGTCCATGGGCATCATCATGCTCACCGGACGCCTGTTGAGCGAAGACAAGGTCTCGGGCCTGAGCCTGGGCGCCGACCACTACCTCACCAAACCCGTCAACCTGGCCGAGCTGGGCGCCACCCTGGTGTCGCTGTCGCGCCGCTTGCGCGTGGTGCCGGCAGACGATGCCGACGCTCCCGAATCGGACGCCTGGCGCTTCGATCCGGCGCGGCGCACGCTGGTGTCGCCGAAGCAGGTTTGCGTGGACATCACCGACACCGAAAGCCGGCTGATCGGCGCGCTGATCCAGGCCGCGCCGCTGCCCCTGTCGCGCGACCGCCTGATCGAAGCGCTGGGCGCCAGCGTGCAGGCCTACGATACGCACCGGCTGGATGCCCACATGCACCGCCTGCGCCGCAAACTGCGCGCGCATGCCGGCGGCGACATGGGCATACGCACGGTGTACGGCGTGGGCTACGTGTGCACCACGCCCGTACGGATCGTCGGCAATACCAAGAACTGAAACCGCCTCATGAATTCTCCGATCCGACCCCGCCGTTCCGTCCTCTATATGCCTGGCGCCAATGCACGCGCGCTGGACAAGGCGCGCAACCTGGACGCCGACGTCCTGATCCTCGACCTGGAAGACGCTGTCGCGCCCGATGCCAAGGCGCAGGCGCGCGCACAAGTCGCCGCGGCCCTGCGCGCCGGCGGCTATGGCCGGCGTGAATGCGTGGTGCGCGTCAATGCGCTGGACACGGCCTGGGGCCTGGACGACGTCCGGGCCATTGCCCAGGCGGGCGCCGACGCGGTGCTGTTGCCCAAGGTACAGTCCGCCGCCGAGCTCGACGCGCTCGCGCGGGCGCTGGACGCAGCGGGCGCGCCTGCCAGCCTGCCCTTGTGGGCCATGGCGGAAACGCCTTTGGGCTTTCTGCGGCTGGACGCCATCGCCTGCGGCCATCCGAGACTGGCGGCCATCGTCGTGGGCACCTCGGATCTGGTGAAGGATCTGCACGCGCGCCACACGCCCTCGCGCGAAGAAACCCTGTTGGCGCGCTCGATGGCGGTGATGGCGGCGCGGGCCCACGGCCTGGCGGCCCTGGACGGCGTGCACCTGGACTTGCACGACGACGCCGGCCTGGAGACGGCCTGCAGGCAAGGACGCGACCAGGGCTTCGATGGCAAGACGCTCATCCACCCAAGACAGATCGCGGCAGCCAACGCCGCCTTCGCGCCCACGGAAGAAGAACTTGCCACCGCGCGCAAGCGCCTGGACGCCTGGCAGGCCGCGCAGGCCGCCGGCCTGGGCGTGGCCGTGGTCGACGGCGCGCTGGTCGAAAACCTGCATGCGCGCGAGGCGGAACGCGTGCTGGCGCTGGCCGAGGCCATTGCGCGCGCCTAGTGTCCGGTGCCGCAGATACGCCCGCGCAGCCCTCGCCGTCATGGGCGGGCGCGCCAGACGGCGATAACGGCGCCAGCCGCAGTAATATCAGCTTTCAAATGCATATTCCGGTAACGCGCTGCCCGTCGCGGGGCCGGAGAATCGGGGAGCGGTCGTGGCGCTGATCTTGCGGCAAATGTCGATGTCATTCTGCGTGGCGGCGCTATGGGCGACCATGGCGGCGGGCTTGCCGGAGCCGGCCCAGGCTCAGGCTGCCAATTTCCACCCTTGCAATTCCCAGCCCTCCCTGCCGATGTGCCAGCATGGCTACGGCAAGCGCATCGCCGTCCAGCGCTGGGGCGCGCAACCCGATCCGCTGGACCCGGACGCGGCCGCGAACGCTCCGTTGGTCACACGCGACCCGGCCAAGGAAATCGGCAAGCTCAAGTCCAGCACGATCCTGGTCCAGGACCTGGACACCTCCGAAGTCCTGTTCGCGCGCAACGAGGACGCCGTGCGTCCCATCGCCTCCATCACCAAGCTCATGACGGCGCTGACGCTGGTGAAGGCGGGCCTGCCCATGGACGAGCTCATCACCATCGACGCCAGCGACACCCGTTCCACCAGTGAGTTGCCCTCGCGCCTGACGGCCGGCACCAAGCTGAGCCGCGCCGATTTGCTGCGCCTGGCGCTGGTCCCTTCCGAAAACAGCGCCGCGCAGGCCCTGGGGCGCACCTATACCGGCGGCACGGCGGCCTTCGTCGCGGCAATGAATGCCGAAGCCCGCGCGCTGGGCATGACCGATTCCAGCTTCGCCGAGCCGAGCGGCCTGTCCAACGAAAATCAGTCTTCGGCCAGGGATCTGGTCAAGTTGCTCGACGCGATCGCGGCGCAGCCGCTGATCTCGCAATACACCGGCGAGACCAGCTACCAGGCCGCCGGCCAGACCTTCCGCAACACCAATATCCTGGTGGGCCGTCCGCAATGGGACATTCTGGTGTCCAAAACCGGCACCACCCGCGAAGCCGGCGACTGCCTGGTCATGGCGGTCAGGGTCGGCAAACGCAACCTGGCCATGGTGCTGCTCAACGCGCAGGGCACCAGCGGCTCGCGCTTCGGCGACGCGGTTCGCCTGCGGCGGGTGCTGGACAGCCGGTTCGCCTCGCGGTAACCGGCGCCACCGCGCGCGGCCGGCGCGCCGGCCCCTGTACAATACCGCCCTTGACGTGGAACGAACGCCCGTTCCGCCCGCCCGTCCGCGCCGCCTGAGCGCCCCCCTTCCCCGACTATTTTTCACCGCGCCTGGCCGGCGGGTATCCTGCCGCGTCCCCTGTTGCATCATCCATGATCCGCTTCCAACAAGTTTCACTCATGCGGGGCGTCAAGCCCCTGCTCGACAAGGTCGACCTGCTGCTCAACCCCGGCGACAAGATCGGCCTGATCGGCGCCAACGGCGCCGGCAAGTCCAGCCTGTTCGGCCTCTTGCGCGGCACGCTGCACGCCGACCAGGGCGACCTCGACTACCCGTCCAGCTGGCGCATGGCCTATGTGGCGCAGGAAACGCCTGCGCTGGACCGGCCGGCCATCGAATACGCGATCGACGGCGACGTGACCTTGCGCAAGCTGGAAGCGGAACTGGCGCAGCTCGAAGCCGAGCCGGAGAGCACCGAGAACGGCCTGCGCATGGCCGACATCTACGCCGCGCTGGCCGACGCCGATGCCTACACGGTGCATTCACGCGCCGAGCAACTGCTGACCGGCCTGGGCTTCACGCAGGCGCAGATGCACCTGCCGCTGACGAGTTTTTCCGGCGGCTGGCGCATGCGCCTGAACCTGGCGCAAGCGCTGATGTGCCCGTCCGACCTGCTGCTGCTGGATGAGCCCACCAACCACTTGGACCTGGACGCCATCATCTGGCTGGAAGACTGGCTCAAGCGCTATCCGGGTACGCTCATCGTCATCTCGCACGATCGCGACTTCCTGGACGGCGTGGTCAACGTCATCGTCCATATCGATGAGCGCAAGCTCAAGCGTTATTCGGGCCACTATTCGTCCTTCGAGCGCCAGCGCGCCGCGCAGCTGGAACTGGCGCAAGGCATGATGGAAAAGCAGATGCGCCAGCGCTCGCACCTGCAATCCTTCATCGACCGCTTCAAGGCCCAGGCCAGCAAGGCGCGCCAGGCGCAAAGCCGCATCAAGGCGCTGGCCCGAATGGAGGAAGTGGCGCCGCTGCGCGCCGCCGCCGAGTTCTCGTTCGAATTCCGCGAGCCCTTGCGCGCACCGAACCCGCTCTTGACCATGGACGCGGTCAGCGCCGGCTATCGCATCGCGGACGAGGAAACGGAAGTCGAGTCCGACAAGATCATCGTGTCGGGCATCAATTTTTCGCTGCAGGCCGGGCAGCGCATCGGCCTCTTGGGCATCAACGGCGCGGGCAAGTCCACCTTCATCAAGACCATCGCGGGCGAACTGGCGACGCTGGCCGGCGAGGCGCAGTTCAACAAGGGACTGTCGATCGGCTACTTCGCCCAGCATCAAGTAGAGATGCTGCGCCATGACGAATCGCCGTTGTGGCATATGACGAAGATCGCGCCCACGGTGCGCGAGCAGGAATTGCGCAACTTCCTGGGCAGCTTCAACTTCAACGGCAACATGGCCACCAGTTCCATCGCGCCGTTCTCCGGCGGCGAAAAGGCGCGGCTGGCGCTGGCCCTGATCGTCTGGCAGCGCCCCAACCTGCTGTTGCTGGACGAGCCCACCAACCACCTGGACCTGGAAACCCGCGAAGCCCTGACCACCGCGCTGGCCCAGTTCGAAGGCACGCTCATGCTGGTGTCGCACGACCGCCACCTGCTGCGCGCCACCACCGATGAATTCATCATCGTGGCGGACGGCGAGGTCAGCCCCTTCGATGGCGACCTGGACGACTACAAGGACTGGCTCTACAAGACCAAGCTGGCCGCCAAGGCTGCCTGACGCACAGCGCACCGGCCGGGTCGGTCCACGCCGGCTGGCCGCGCCTGAGCCGGCCGCGCCTAAGCCGGCCGCGCCGCATCACGCCAGCGCGCTGGGATAGGGGCTGGTGTCGATGTGTTCCAGCATGCCGTAGGCCAGCCTTTCCAGCAGCCGCGCGCGGTCGCCGGCATGCGCCGGTTCGTCCCACAGGTTGCGCAGTTCGTGCGGATCCTGCTTCAGGTCATAGAGTTCGCCCCAGCGCGCGCCATCGTAGACCGTGACACGGAAGCCCTCGGCCAGCAGCGTGCGACAGCGGATGCGGCTGTTGAAGCCAAGAATCACGCGCTGCCCTTCTTCCTCGATCATCAGCGCATCGCGCACGGCTGCCTCGCGGCCGGCGATGAGCCCCGCCATGTCGCGCCCCTGGATGCCGTTGTAGGGCTGCACGCCGGCGCGCGCCAGCACGGTGGGCGCCACGTCGATAGTGCTGAGCAAGGCGTCGCTGGCCGCACCCGCCGTCGGCGCGGCGGTGGGATCGCGCCAAATGAATGGCACGCGGGTCAGGCCGCGGTAGTGGATCGGCCCCTTCAGCATCAATTGATGGTCGCCCAGGTAATCGCCATGGTCGCTGGTGAAGATCACCACCGTGTTGTCGGCCAGCCCCAGCGCCTCCAGTTCGGCCAACACCCTGCCGATCTGGTTGTCGATGTTGGCGATCGATCCGTAGTTCAGCGCCAGCGCTTCGCGCGCCTCGCGCTCGTTGCAGGAGAAGATCGCGGGCGTGTGCTTGACCGCGGTGCCGGCGTCGCGCTGCGCGCGCAGCCAGGCCACATGCGGCGGCGGGGTTCCTGCGCCGTGGAAGGACGCGGGCAACTCCATATCCTCGGGCTTGTGCAGGTCCCAGAAGCGCCCCGGCGGCGTGAAGGGATGATGCGGATCGGGAAACGAGCATTGCAGGAAGAACGGCTGATCCGAGGCCGCGTAGCCGCGCAGCGCCTCGATGCTGCGGTCGGCGATATAGGCCGTGGGGTACAGCTCTTCAGGCACGCGCGTGCGCCAGGCCTGGCGGATGCCCGTCAGCTCGTATTCCGGCGCGGGAATGGCATGCGCCGGGCCGATCAGCGCCTCGACCTCCGGATGTACCCGCCGCAGCCAGCGCCGGTAATGGCCATGCACGTCGTCACTGTGGTCGTCGACCAGGTCGACCTGGTCGAAACCGTAATAGGGATAGCTCAGCTCGTGGTCGGCGCATTCCAGCCACAGCTTGCGCTGCTCCTGGTCGTAGCGGCCGGCGTCGGGCTCTACCGCCTCGCGCGGCAGCCTGTCTTCGGCGCGCACGGGCCAGGAAGGCGGGATGTCGGTCATGTTCTGCAAGTGCACCTTGCCGACCAGCGCGGTGCCATAGCCGGCCTCGCGCATGGCTTCGACAAAGGTGCGGCTGCGCAGCGACAGCGCTATGCCGTTGTGGCGCGCGCCGTGCGCGGACGGATAGCGGCCCGTCATGAGGCTGGCCCGGTTCGGCATGCAGATGGGCGTGGCGACGTGCATGTTGTCGGCGCGCCAGCCGGACGCGGCAAGGCGGTCCAGGTTGGGCGTGTGGACCACCTGGTTGCCATAGGCGCCCAGATGGTCGGCGCGGTGCTGGTCGGTGATGAACAGCAGGAAATTGACGGGCTTCGCGGCGCGCGTCATTGCTTCGCCCCGGACATTTCCACTGCCGCGCGCCACGCCGGCATGTCGCGCTTGACCATGTCGCCGAAGGCTTCGGGCGTCATGTAGATCGGCACCATGCCCAGGGGCTGCAGCGCCTGTTCGAACGCGCTGTCCGTGAGCACGGCCTGCAGGTCCGCGCTCAGCTTCTGGACCACCGCGGGCGGCGTGCTGGCGGGCGCGAACAAGCCGATCCATGAACGCACCGCGACGCCCGCGGCCACGTCGGAAAACAGCGGCACGTCGGGCAGCGCGGCATACTTTTCGGTATTGGCCACGCCCAGCACCTTGACCTTGCCGGACGCCAGGAACGGAATCGCCGGCGCGATGCCGCCTATCATCAGCGGCACGTGGCCGGCGACCAGATCGGCCATCGCCGGCGCCGCGCCCTTGTACGGCGCATGCACCACGTCCAGGCCGGCGGCATGCTTCAACTGCTCCATCGCCAACTGGTGCACCGTGCCCAGGCCGGGCGAGCCATAGGTGTATTTGCCGGGGTTGGCCTTGATCAGGCTGACCGCATCGGCCAGCGTCGAGGCCGGAAAATCGGCATTGGCCAGCAGCACCACCACGTTGTCCGCCACCAGGCCGACCGGCGCGAAGTCGCGCACCGGGTCGTAAGGCAGGCTGGCGTACAGCGCGCTGTTGATGCCGTGCGTGTTGGTGGTGCCCATCAGCAGCGTGTAGCCATCGGGCGCGGCGCGCGCCACCATGGACGCGGCGATATTGCCGCCCGCGCCCGGCTTGTTCTCGACCACCAGGGTGTAGCCGCGGGGCTCCAGGCGCTGCGCCAACTGGCGCGCCAGCACGTCCACCGCGCCGCCCGGCGAGAACGGCACCACGATCTGCACCGGCCGCGCCGGATACGCATCCGCCGCAGCCGCCGCGCCCGTCATGCCACAGGCCCAGCTCGCGGCCACGGCCATCCAGAACTTCTTCATTGCCTTGTCTCCATTCCGGCGTTCTTCCCTGGCTGGGCCTTGGGGAACGCCTGTCTCTCGTCGAGCGGCAAGTATGCCCAGGGCCTGGTG
This sequence comes from Achromobacter sp., assembly GCF_036567245.1. GTDB lineage: Bacteria > Pseudomonadota > Gammaproteobacteria > Burkholderiales > Burkholderiaceae_B > Achromobacter. The sequence goes on from NZ_DATCUY010000686.1 coordinate 15,011, forward strand.
CGCCCGTGAAATGAAATAAACTGAACGATTCATAACCATATGAATATGAATAGCCATGCCAGACCGCGCCGGCACTCATCTCAAGCGGCGTCATGCCGAACTGCTGGTCGCGCTGGACGACGAGCGTCATCTGGGGCGCGCTGCCGAGCGCTTGCACATGTCCCAGCCCGCCGCCTCCAAGGCGCTGGCGCAACTGGAGGAACAGGTGGGCTACGCGCTGTTCGAGCGCGGGACCCAGGGCACCCAGCCCACCTATGCCGGAATGGTTATGATCCGCCACGCGCGCAACGGCCTGGGCGCCGCCCAGCGGGTCGCGGCCGAACTGCGTGCGGCGCAAGAGC
>NZ_DATCUY010000687.1:0-8956 GCF_036567245.1 Achromobacter sp.
CGTGCTCCGACTTGAGCGCCGCGCCCGTCATGCCACGGCCTCGGCTTCGACTTCGGCGGCGCTCTTGCCGACGATGCGTTGATAGAGTTCCGGGTCGGTCGCCCCTTCGCTGCCGAATACCAGCACGCGGCTGGCAGCGTCCAGGCCCAACGCATCGCGCACGGCCGGATCAGCCAGCGCTGCCAGGCAACCGGTCAGCCCAGCGACGGCCGATTCGCCAGCCACGATGGGCGCATCGCCATACTTGCCGCTCGCCAGCAGACGCACCGTCTCCAGCGCCGCCTCGTCGTCGACCGTCAGGAAAGCCTGCGCGCCGGGATGCAGCACCTCCCACGCCAGCAAGGACACTTCGCCGCAGGCCAGACCGGCCATCACCGTATCCAGATCGCCGTGCACCGCCACCGGCTTGCCGGCGCGGGCGCTTTCGTACAGGCAGGCCGCCTTGTCCGGCTCCACCACGATGAAACGCGGACGGCGCTCGCCCAGCTGCTCCCAGAAATGCGCGCACACCGCAGCGGCCAGCCCGCCCACGCCGCCTTGCAGGAACACGTGCGTCGGCAATTCGCCATCGCCCGCCTCGCGCAGCTGGCGCAATGCCTCGTCGGCCATCACGGCATACCCCTGCATCACGTCCTTGGGCACTTCCATGTAGCCGGGATACGACGTATCCGAAACCACATAACGTCCGAGCCGAGCCGCGTCTTCCGCCGCCTGCCGCACCGAATCGTCGTAATTTCCAGGTGTGCGAACAACCTGCGCGCCATATTGCTCGATCGCCCGCTTGCGCCCTTCGCTGACGGTCGCGTGGATGTAGATCACGCATAGGCAGCCAAAGCGTTGCGCGCCCCAGGCGACAGAGCGGCCGTGGTTGCCATCGGTCGCGCAGGTCACCGTCATGGCCTGGGTCAGTTCCCGATAGCGGCCGGACAGCAAGTCCTCGACCGACAGATCGTCACGCCCCAGCTTGGCCGACAATTCCCGCAGCAATTGGCGGCTGACGGCATAGGCGCCGCCCAAGGCCTTGAAGCTACCCAGCCCGAAGCGGCCGCCCTCATCCTTGTACCGGATGCCCGCCACGCCCACGGCGCGGGCCAGCCCCGACAAATCCCGCAGCGGCGTCGGCTGATAGCCGGGCCAGCGGCGGATCTGCGTCTCGGCCAGCGCATAGGCCTGGCCGCCCAGTACGTCCAGCTGCCGTTGGCCATAAGACGCGGCGGGTTCGAAGGCCGGGTTGGGCGTGTATTGCAGCCGGACGTTCGGAATGGGATGGTTCAAGTCAGTCTCCTCTTGGAATTCAGCGATGCAAATCGCCGTAGTGTTCGTGCAGGCGTTCTATGTTCTGCAGACGTTCGCGCGCGGCAGGTCCGAGCTTGCGGGCCAGGGCCGAGCACAAATGATTGATGACGCTGGTGGCGGCGACGTAGGAATCGAACACGGCAGCGCCGCTGTTCACGCATCGCAACACCAGGTCCGAGCGCGCGGGCAATTCGGTGGCGGTGGGATCGGTCAACACCACGACCTTCGCGCCGACGCGGTTGGCATGTTCGACGATGGGCTTGAGCAGCGTGACGCGACGCCGGAAATCCATCACCAGCAGCACGTCGTCAGGCCCCAGATCGGCCAGATCCTCGGCCAGGTTCAAACCCGCGCCCGGCACCAACGCAACGCCGTCGCGCAATTGCGTCAGCAAGGCCCAGGCGTACTGCGCCAGCACCCGTCCATTGCGAAAGCCTGCGATACAAATGCGGCGGGCGCCGGCGAACAGCTCGATGGCCCGCTCCACGTCGCGGCTGTCCAGGCGCTCGAAGGTCTGGGCCAGGTTCTGCAAGTCGGTGGCCAGATGCTCGGCCAGCGCGTCGCCCGTCGCGTCCGGCGGGCGCACGCCCGCCATCTCGTACAGCGGAGACCCACGATCGGCCTCGTCGCGCGCCTGCGCCCGCACCTCATTGAAGTTCTCGTAGCCCAGACGTCGGAAAAACCGCCCCGCCGTGGCCTTGGACACGCCCGCCTTCTGTGCCAGTTCCGCGCCCGAATAGGCCGCGATATTGCCCAGGCACTCCAGGGTCACGCTGGCCAGCCGCTGCTCGCTGTCCGTGAAGCTGTCCTGCAGCGCGAGGATGCGCTCCTGCAACACCGAAGTCATGATGATCCCGCCTATGAAACTGTAGTTTCACAAATATATATTCATGAAACTATGGTGTCAACGCAAAATTCGGATCATCGGCCGGCGGCGAAAGCCCGCGGAAATCTGGGCGCAGGGAAAGGAATTCAATCAGCAGGCGTCAAGGCCATGGCGGCCTTGCATGCGCCAGAACGCGCACAGCGTCCTATAACGGCAACACCCTGCGCCGGCCGCATCCGCTCCCGGTCACAGCCCGCCATGGCTGGTCTATCATGGCTTTTTCGACGAGTTGTTGTAAGGAGCGTTACATGATCCGAAAGCTGATCCCTTTGCTGCTGGTCGCCAGCCTGACCGCATGCGCCAACACCGGCGCCCCGCGTTCATCCAGTGCGCCGGCAGCCTCCAGCTCCTCCAGCACCGCGTCCTCCTCTGACGCCGGGACCAGCAGCACGTTTGGCGGTTCCTCCTACGGCTCGTCCTCCATGGGCGGCGGCAAGACCTGCGACGCCGCCGCGCTGCAATCCCAGATCGGCCAAAAGGCCACCGCATCCGTCATGGAAGAACTGCGCACCCGCAGCGGCAGCGAAACCGCCCGCATGTTGCGTCCGGGGCAATTGGTCACGATGGAGTACAACGCTACGCGCTTGAACCTGATCGTTGACGACAAGGACGTCATGACCGCAATCCGCTGCGGCTGATGCCTCGCGGGGGCCGGCCCGGCCGGCCTCGCGCTACGCCTCTGGCGGCCTGACCGCCGGCGGCACATGGGGCAGGAACGCCCCCGCCACCTCGAAAGCACATTCCTCGCGCGCGATATCGATCACCCGGGCCACCACCGGGTTGACGATGTTCTTCTTGTGCACCGCGTAGTAATTGATCGTAGGCAGGTCGGGCTGCACATTCAGGCGGCATAACGCGCCACGCTCCACCAGCGGCGCGAAATACGCGCCCGGCAGATAGCTGATGCCCAGGCCCAGCATCGTCAGTTGCGCCATCATCCCCAGGCTGTTGCAGGTCAGCACCCGCTTGACCGGCAGGCCCTGTTCCGCGAACCAGGCATCGTACAGATGCGACAAGGCCGAATTGGTGGGCTGCGAGATCACCGGATAAGGCGCCAGGTCCTGCGGCGTCAGCTGCGCGGAAAAATCGATGTCCAACGCCGGACTGGCCATCCAGACGTTGGTGACCGCGCCCAGGTGGACGCAATCGTACTGGTAGCCCCAGAACGGGCCAGGCATGATGGCCAGGTCCAGTTCGTCCTGTTCCAGCCTTTCGTACAAGGTGATGCCGCCGTCGATCTCCGGCATCAATTGCACCCGCGGATAGCGCAGGCTGATCTGGCTGATCAGCCGCGCCAGCCAGGTCATGCCGACCAGTTCGGTAACGCCCAGCCGCACCACGCCTTCAAAGCTGGCCGGATCGGCCATGTTCTGCACGATGCGGCTGTTCAGGTCCAGCATTTCGCGCGCCAGCTCGTACAGCTTGCGGCCCTGCGGGGTCATGATCAGCTTCTTGGCGCGGCGCTCGAACAGCGGCGCACCGGCGAAGGTTTCCAGTTCGCCCACCCGCTTGGCGACCGCCGACTGGGTAGTGTGCAATTTGCGGGAAGACGCGCTGAAGCTGCCCAACTGGGAACTCCAGTAGAAAGCCTCTAGCTGTTTGAGGGTGTACATCGCGGCGGTCGATGCGAAACGCATGGAAACCCTCACCTTACCATCATGGCAACGCCCGCCGCCCGGCCTCAGCCGCGCGGATGCAGGATGTCCGCCAGGAAGCGCTGCGCGCGCGGATGCGAGGGCGCGCTGAAGAAGCGCTCGGGCGTATCCATCTCCAGGATCTCGCCCGCGTCCATGAAGACCACCCGGTCGCAAACGTCGCGCGCGAAGCCCATTTCGTGGGTCACGCACACCATGGTCATGCCGTCCTTGGCCAGGCCCTTCATCACTTGCAGCACCTCGCCCACCATCTCCGGGTCAAGCGCGCTGGTGGGTTCGTCGAACAGCATCACGGGCGGCTGCAAGGCCAGCGCCCGGGCGATCGCCACGCGCTGCTGCTGGCCGCCGGACAGCGAACCCGGATAGGCGTCGATCTTGTGCTCCAGCCCCACCCGCTCCAGCAGCCCGCGCGCCAATTCCACGGCTTGCTTGCGCGGCTGCTTGCGGATGCTGACAGGCGCGAAGATCACGTTCTCCAGCACGCTCATGTGCGGGAACAGATTGAACTGCTGGAACACGAAACCGATCTTCTGGCGCAGCGCGTTCAGGTCCGCTCCCTTGGCATAGATGTCCTTGCCGTCGATCAGGATCCGCCCTTTCTCAATCGGCTCCAGCCGGTTGATGGTGCGGATCATGGTCGACTTGCCCGAGCCCGACGGGCCGCACACCACCAGCACCTCGCCGCGCGCCACCGAAAGATCCACGTCCTTCAGCACATGATGCGCGCCGTACCACTTGTTCACTTTTTCTAGATTGATCATGTTTTGTTCCTTCAAGCCATGGCGCGCGAGCGGCGGATACGCAGGTCCAGCCAGCTCAGCCCGCGGCTCAGGCTGAAGCACACCAGGAAATAAATGATGGCCAGGATGCCGAAGACCTGCAGCGGCTTGGTCAGCACCAGGTTGTTGACCTGGTTGGCCGCAAAAGTCAGCTCGTTGACGCTGATGACATAGCCCAGCGAAGTCTCCTTGATGGTCGAGACGAACTGGCTGGTCATGCTGGGCAGCACATTGAACAGCGCCTGCGGCAGCACCACCCGGCGCATCGTGGTCCAGTAGCCCACACCCAGCGAGCGTGACGCTTCGATCTGGCCGCGCGGCACCGCCTCGATGCCTGAGCGGATCACTTCCGACAAGTAGGCGCTTTCGTAAACCACCAGCGCGAAGATCAGCGTCCAGAAGCCGCTGATCACCTGCCCGGTCAGCTTGGGCACCACGAAGTAGGCCCAGAAGATCAGCATCAGCAGCGGCATGCCGCGCACCACGTTGACCAGCGCCTTGCTAGCCGTACGCAGCCAGCCGTAGGGGCTGACCCGGGCCAGCGCGATCAAGAGCGCCAAAGGCAGCGACAAAGCCAGGCCGCAGGCGGCCAGAATCAGCGTCAGCGCCAGTCCGCCCAGAGGTCCGTTGGGGTATTGGCCAACCAGCAGCGTGGGCCAGTATTGCGACAGGAGATCAAGCACCGTGGCCTCCCCGGTTCAAACGATAGCGGTCATAGATGCGCGATCCGATGAGCATGATGAGGAACGATCCCAGCAGATACATGATCGTGGCGGCGCCAAAAGTGGCAAAGGTGCGGTAGGTCTCGTTTTCGATCTCGCGGGCCTGATAGGTCAGCTCCATCACGCCGATGGCCATGGCCACGCTGGTGTTCTTGAACAGCAGCAGCGCGCGCCCCACCAGCGGCGGAATCGAAATCCGCACCGCCTGCGGCACGATCACGAAACGCATGCATTGCAGATAGCTGGCGCCCAGCGCGCGGGCGGCCTCGAACTGCGTGAATGGAATGGCGCGCAAACCGCTGCGGATGTCTTCGGCGATGTACGCCGCCGACCCCAGCGCCAGCGCAATCGCCGCCAGCGACATCTCGGCGTTGTGCTGGTACAGCCACATGCGGAAACCCTCCGGCAGCAGCTCGGGCATGCCGAAATACCAGAACAGCACCTGCACCAGCAGCGGCACGTTGCGGTGGTATTCCACATAGGCGTCGACCAGCCACCGGCACGGCGCAAGGTTGGTCGCGCGCACCACCACCAGCGTCACCGCGATGGCAAAGGCCATGACCCAGGCAACCAGGAACAGCTGCACGGTCACGGCCATGCCGCTGAGCAGCAGCTGGTATTGGGAAGCGTCAAGTAGGTTCATAAAACAATCAATCTCCTGCTAGCGCGAGGCCCAGACCAAACGTCACGGGTCCCGGTCGCCCGCTGGATGCGGCGCCGGAACCCGTGACGAGGGACTCGCGATGGTGCTTAGCCCGACCTCAGCCCGCAATCGGACCGATCTTGAAGCCGCGCTCCAGCTTGTACGGCGTCTCGGGGCCGAACCACTTATCGAACAGCTTGGCGGCCACGCCCGAGGCTTCGGCCTCGTCCAGCGCCTGATTCACCGTCTCCAGGAAACGCGCTTCCGACTTGCGCACGCCCAGGCCCCAGGGCTCATCGAACACCGACTTGGCGATCACGCTGACGGGCGCCGTGGGCGGGCTTTGCAGCACCAGACGCACCAGCACCAATTCAGAAGCGAACTGCGCGTCCACCTTCTTCTGTTGCAAGGCCAGATAAGTGGCCGAACTGTCGCCATAGCCAATGACCTGCGACTTGTCCAGGATGCGCTTGATCTCACGCTCCGAGCTGGAACCCTTGGTGGCGCCGATGCGGCGGCCGTTCAGCGCTTCCACCGTCTCCAGGCCCGAATCCTTGCGCACCAGCAGCTTCTGCGGGCTGACGTAATAGGCGTGGCTGAAGCCGATTTGCTGGGCTCGGTCCGGCGAATAACCCAGGTTGGCCGCCAGGATGTCGACCCGCCCTTCATTCAATTCCGGCACCCGCGCCGCCACCGACAGCAGCTTGTAGCTGATCTTCACGCCCAGCTTGTCCGCAACCAGCTTGCACACGTCCACGTCATAGCCCACCAGCTGGCGCGTCGCGCCATCCTGGAAGCTGAACGGCTGCGACGTGCCCAGCGTGCCGCAAATCAGCTCGCCGCGCACCTTGATGTCATCCACCTGGTCGGCCTGCGCGGCGGCGCCCAGGGCCAGCGTCGCCAGGCCCAGGCAGGCGGCGAAAAGAGTGTGACGTTTCATGCTTGATTCCCCTTGTATGGTTGTATGGTGAACTGACTGCTTATCCCGGCCTCAGGCCAGCTTCGCGCAAGCTTCCCGGATGGCCGAGCAGCCCTGCTTGATATCGTCCATCGAAGCCGCGAACGACAACCTGAACGTGCCCGGCGCGCCATAGGCATGGCCGTCGATAACGGCCACGCCCGCTTCGCGCAGCAGATAGTGCGTCAGGTCGGTATCGGTCGCGATCACGTCGCCCGCCGGCGTCTTCTTGCCCAGCAGGCCCGAGCAGTCCGGGAACACATAGAACGCGCCCTGCGGCACGACGATATCCAGGCCCGGCGTGCCCGACAGCTCCGCAATCGCCAGATCGCGGCGCTGGCGGAACACCTGGGCAAACTCGGCCACGCAATCCTGCGGCCCCGACAAGGCCTCCAACGCGGCCGCCTGGCTCACGGACGAAGCGCCCGACGTGCTCTGCGACTGCAGGATAGCCATCGCCTTGATCAGCTCATCAGGACCCGCACCATAGCCGATGCGCCAGCCCGTCATGGCATAAGCCTTGGACACGCCATTGACCACCAGCGTGCGCGCCGCCAGTTCCGGCGCGACCTGCAGCGGATGCACCGTCGGCTCGCCAGTGAAGTTCAGGCGAGCGTAGATATCGTCCGTCATCAGCCACACCTGCGGATGGCGCTTCAACACCTCGGCCAGGCCGCGCAGCTCGTCCGCACTATAGACCGAGCCCGTAGGGTTGCTGGGCGCATTCATCATCAGCCACTTGGTGCGCGGCGTAATGGCGCGTTCCAGCGCTTCGGGCGTGACCTTGTAGCCGGTCGCCGGCGAGGTCTCCACCGCCACCGGCACGCCGCCGTTGACCAGCACCATGTCCGGGTACGACACCCAGAACGGCGCCGGGATCAGCACTTCGTCGCCATCGTTCAGCGTGGCGGCCAGGCCATTGAAGATCACCTGCTTGGCGCCCGTGCTGACGATGATGCGGCCCACCGGGTAGTCGACGCCCGTCGCTTCCTGCAAATGCTGGGCGGCGGCGCGGCGCAGTGCCACGGTGCCCTGGGCCGGCGGATACTTGGTTTCGCCGCGGTTCATGGCCGCGGTGGCCGCCAGGCGGATGTGTTCGGGCGTCGAGAAATCCGGCTCGCCGATGGTCAGGTCGATGATGCGGCGGCCCTGCTCGCGCAGTTCCGCGATGATGGCGCGCGCGGCTACGCTGGGCGACAGCTTGATGCGCTTGATGCGGTCGGCGACGATGCTGGGGGGTTGCGGGGTTTGGGTTTGGGTCACGGGTTGGCTCAGGGTTTGGCTCAGGGTTTGGCTCATTTCGCGGCTCCCGTCTTCTCAGCCAGGGTCTTCTCCAGCCAGGGCTTGGTGTAGGTGCCAGCGCGCAGCCTTTCCTTCGCCACGGCCTCGTCGGCTTCCTTCTTCTGCGCCAGGGCTAGCACAGCCGCGGCATGCTCAGCGGGAATCACCACCACGCCATCCGCGTCGCCCACCACCACGTCACCCGGGTTGACCACCTGGCCGCCCACCGACACCGGCACATTGATCTCGCCCGGACCGTCCTTGTACGGCCCCTTGTGCGACACAGCGCGCGCATAGCAACCGAACTCGCCTTGCGCGAACACGTCCAGGTCGCGCACCGCGCCGTCGATCACAAAACCTTCAATGCCGCGCGACTGCGCATCCATCATCATCAGTTCGCCCACCAGCGCATTGCTGGTATCGCCCGCGCCGTCGACGACGATCACGTCGCCCGCGCCGCCCAGCGAAATCGCCTTGTGGATCATCAGGTTGTCACCCGGACGGGTCTTGACGGTCAGCGCCAGGCCCACCGTGCGGCGGGCGCCGGCGTGCAGCGGGCGCAGGCCCGAAACGCCGTATAGGCGATTCATGCAGTCGCTGATCTGGGCCGAGCCGATGGCGGCGAAGCCGGCCAGCACGTCGGCCGAGACGGCCGGGCCGGAACGGGGAAGAATGCGGTATCCGATGGGATTCATGAGGAAGTCTGGGGTAGATGCGTGAACGGCGTTAAGCGAAC
>NZ_DATCUY010000688.1:0-1900 GCF_036567245.1 Achromobacter sp.
GCTGGCGCGGTTCGCCCGGGCCGCCCGATAGCGGCGCGTGGCCGGGGGCGGGGCTGGGGCCCATGCGGATCAGGCGCAGCATGTAGGAGACGCCGGCGCCGAACACCAGCAGGTACACCACCACGAACAGCGCCAGCGTCAGCGTCAGTTCGCCCAGCCCGTGCGGCGTGGCCGCGTCGGCGGTGCGCATGACGCCGTACACCACCCAGGGCTGACGGCCGATCTCCGTGACGTACCAACCCGCCAGGATGGCGATCAGTCCCGACGGCCCCATCCACAGCGCAAAGCGGTGCAGCCAGCGCGATTCATACAGCTTGCCGCGCCAGCGCGACCACAGCGCCCAGGCTGCCAGGGCGATCATCAGCATGCCCAGGCCCGCCATCACGCGGAACGACCAGAACACGGCGGTGGCGTTGGGCCGGTCTTCCGGCGGATACGACTTCAGGCCGGGGAACTGGCCGTCCCAGCTGTGCGTGAGGATCAGGCTGCCCAGGCGCGGAATGTTCACGGCGTAGCGCGTTTCCTCGCGCTCCATGTCGGGGATGCCGAACAGCGTCAGCGGCACGCCGGCGCCAGGCTCGTTTTCCCAATGGCCTTCGATGGCGGCGATCTTGGCGGGCTGGTGCTTGAGCGTGTTCAGGCCATGGAAGTCGCCCACCACGGCTTGCAGCGGCGCCACCAGCAGCAGCATGCCCATGGCCATGGCGAACATCTTCTTCACGGCGGGGCTGCGGTCGCCGCGCAGCATGTGCCAGGCGCCGGAGGCGCCCACCATCAGCGCGGTGGCCAGGAAGGCGGCGATGCCCATATGCGCCAGGCGGTAGGGGAAGGAGGGGTTGAAGATGACGGCCAGCCAGTCCGTAGGCACCACGCGGCCGTCCAGGATTTCGTAGCCGGCGGGCGTCTGCATCCAGCTGTTGGACGCCAGGATCCAGGTGGCCGACACCAGCGTGCCCAGCGCCACCATCACGGTCGAAAAGAAATGCAGGCCCGGCCCCACGCGCGACCAGCCGAACAGCATCACGCCCAGGAAGCCGGCTTCCAGGAAGAAGGCGGTCAGCACTTCATAGGCCAGCAAGGGCCCGGTCACGCTGCCGGCGAAGTCGGAGAAGAAGCTCCAGTTGGTGCCGAACTGGTACGCCATCACCAGGCCGGACACCACGCCCATGCCGAAGTTGACCGCGAAGATCTTGGTCCAGAAATGGTAAAGGTCGCGGTAGACGGTGTTGCGCGTGCGCAGCCACAGGCCTTCCAGCACGGCGAGATAGCTGGCCAGGCCGATGGTGATGGCGGGGAAGATGATGTGAAACGAGATGGTGAAGCCGAACTGTATTCGGGCTAGCAATAGCGCGTCGCTATCCATGGCGGTATTCCTGACTTCGTCGCCAGCGCGCGGCAACCGCCACAAGACGGCGTGCGCTGACGGGTGTTTGACCTACACCACGAAGTTAGAACCGCAGCTCTTATCAGTACAGATTCAGAATTGAATGAAAAAAGCGGATCAGTTTGGCTGGATTGGCAGGCCCGTGCTTATTTTTCATAGGGAAAGCATCTGTGCTGCAGATGATTTTCAGATTGCGGAGTTACAAAAAAAACAGCACAGAAAAGGCGGGTGTGTCCCCTGATACGCTTGTTTGGAGGCGCAGCCTGCCCGATCCGTGCCGTGTGTTCAAGACGCGCAGGCGCGCGCGGCTTCGTCGATCAGGCCGGCCACCTCGCCGGCGCGGGACGCAAGCGACGCGTGGCTCGCGTCCAGGGTGATGGTCTTGCGGGTATTCATGCGCGCGGCCATCCGCGTCTGGTTCTCGGGCGCGATCATGTGATCCTGGCTGGATATCTGATACCAGGACGGCTTGTTGCGCCACGCGGGGACGGATACCGTTTCGCCAAACGTGCTGGC
>NZ_DATCUY010000689.1:0-6966 GCF_036567245.1 Achromobacter sp.
GTGGTTTCGCGCGTGGCCTCCAGCGCGAACAGCGGCGCGTCGGCCGCCACTTGCTGGCCGCGCCGCACCGGCAGTTCGGCCAGCCGGCCGGCTTCGGAGGACGCCACGTAGACGTATTCGCCTTCGGCGTAGCCCTGGAAGAAGGCGTGGTCTTCTTTGCCGCAGCCGCCCAGGGCAAGCAAGGCCAGCATGCTGGCGGGCAGGGGGCGGCGCAAGACGGGAGGGATGCGCATGGTCAGCGTCCTGGAGGAGCGGAAATCGAAACGGACGGCGAGAACAGGCCGCCCGTCAGCATGGCGATCGCGTGGGCCGCGATCGCGCGGGTGTCGATGGATTGCGCCTGGGCGTCGTCCTGCAGCACGCGCCGCCACAGGCTGGAGGTGGCTAGCGGCAGCAGGGTCAGGCCCAGGATGGACAGGAACACGAGGCGCGGCTCCACGCCCGGCGTGATGGCGCCCATGCGTTGGCTGGTCGCGATCAGGCCGGAAAACGCCTGCAGGCGTTCGGCCGGCAAATGGCGCAGCACGCGGTCACGCAATTGGCCGCCTTCGTTGACGACCTCATGCAGCCACAGCGCCGGCAGCCAGGGGCGTTCGGCCGCGCTTTGCACCAGCCGGTCGACGACCTCGGTGATGAAGGCCCGCACGGCGGCGGGAGGATCGGCCGCGGGATCCTGCGCCTGCGGCACGGGCGACCAGACAAAGCCGATGACCGGCACGATCCGCTCCTGCACCACCGCGTCTATCAGTTGGTCGCGGCTCTTGAAGTAGTAGTGCACCATCGCCGAGGTGACGCCCGCGCGTTGCGCGATGTGCGTAAGCGTGGTGGCCGCGACGCCCTGGGCCGCGAACAAGCCGGTAGCGACGTCCAGCAGATTGGCGCGGGCGGTGGCGTTGTCGGGGCGCGGCGGACGACCGGGCCGGCGAGGGGGAGTGGAGGAATCGGAGCGCATGCGATGCATGTTAATTAAATTATTAATTAATTAAAAGAGGGGCAAGGGCCAGGGTTACACATCGGCCGCGCGGGCATCGATGGTGTAATGGACCGGTACCCCATCCCGCCACCCGGGCTGTTCCCGCAAGGCCCGGGCGGCTTCCTTGCAGGAGGCTGGACCGTCATGCCGCAATCGTCTTCCATCAACCGTCGCATCGTGCTCGCCGCGCGCCCGCAGGGCGAGCCGGCCGACAGCGATTTCCGCCTGGAAACCGGCGAAGTTCCACAGCCGGGGCCAGGCCAGGTGCTGCTGCGCACCGTGTACCTGTCGCTCGATCCCTATATGCGCGGCCGCATGAGCGACGCGCCGTCCTATGCCGAACCGGTGCAGGTCGGCGCGGTCATGGTCGGCGGCACCGTCACGCGGGTGGAGGCCTCCAACCACCCCGACTATCGGCCGGGCGAGTGGGTACTGGCGCAATCCGGCTGGCAGGACTACGCCCTGTCGGATGGCGCCGGTCTGCTGCGGCTGGGGCCCGATCCCGAACACCCGTCTTATTCGCTGGGCGTACTGGGCATGCCGGGCTTTACCGGCTACATGGGCCTGCTGGACATCGGCCAGCCCAAGGCGGGCGAGACCGTGGTGGTGGCCGCGGCCAGCGGCGCGGTGGGCGCGGTGGTTGGACAGATCGCCAAGATCCACGGCTGCAAGGTGGTGGGCATCGCCGGCGGCGCGGACAAGTGCCGCTATGTGGTCCAGGAATTGGGCTTTGATGACTGCCTGGACCACAAGGCGCCCGATCTGCCGGGCCGCCTGGCCAGCGCCGTGCCGCAGGGCATCGACGTGTACTTCGAGAATGTCGGCGGCGCGGTCTTCGACGCGGTGCTGCCGCTGTTGAATCCGCGCGCGCGGATACCGGTCTGCGGCCTGATCTCGGCCTACAACGCCACCAGCCAGCCGCAAGGTCCGGACCGCCTGGGTCTGCTGATGCGCACCATCCTGACCAAGCGCCTCAAGATGCAGGGCTTCATCATCTTCAACGAGTACGCGCACCGCTATGGCGAATTCCGCGAGGCGATGGAAGGCTTGATCAAGCAAGGCCGCATCAAGTACCGCGAGGACGTGGTCGATGGGCTGGAGAACGCGCCGCGCGGCCTGATGGGGCTGCTCAAGGGTGAAAATGCCGGCAAGCGCATCGTGCGCGTCGGCCCGGATGAAAGGAGCGCCACATGAACATCCTGATCGTGCTGACTTCCCACGACACGCTGGGCAACACCGGCCGCAAGACCGGATTCTGGCTGGAGGAATTCGCCGCGCCGTACTACGCGTTCATCGATGCGGGCGCCCAGGTCACGTTGGCGTCGCCCGCCGGCGGACAGCCGCCGCTGGATCCCAAGAGCGACGACCCCGACGCCCAGACCGACGACACGCGGCGCTTTCGCCAGGACCAGGACGCGCAGCGGCAACTGGCCGCCACGCTGCGGCTTGCGCAGGTGCAGGCGGCCGATTACGACGCCGTCTTCTACCCCGGCGGCCACGGCCCCTTATGGGACCTGGCGGAAGATCCGAATTCGGTCGCGCTGATCGAAACCATGCTGGCGGCGGGCAAGCCGGTGGCGGCCGTGTGCCATGCCCCCGGCGTGCTGCGCCATGCCAAGACGGCCGACGCCAAGCCGCTGGTGCAGGGCAGGCAGGTCACCGGGTTCTCCAATGCGGAAGAGGCCGCAGTGCAGCTGAGCGACGTGGTTCCGTTCCTGGTGGAGGATGAACTCAAGCAGTTGGGCGGGCTGTACACCAGCGGTCCCGATTGGCAGCCGCATGTGGTCGGCGATGGCCTGCTGGTCACGGGCCAGAATCCAGCGTCTTCCGTGGGCGTGGCGAAGGCGCTGCTGGACAGGTTGAAGGGCTGAGGCTCGGCGCAGCCGGGTCCGCTGCGCGGCAAGCCTGCGGACGGCCCGGCTCTGCTTTGCCCTGGGACGCGGCATCTGATCGGCAAGGATTGCTGCGCAATGTGTCAGAATCGCGACCTTTTGATACGGCGCAACGCGGCACGACCCGCTTGCGCGCGATGACCGATGCCTCCAGACGTACCCGAATATCCTGCTGGTTCCTGCGTGGCGGCCTTGTTCGCCGCCATGCGGGCGCGCGACGCTGCCACAGGCCGCCATTCTGAAAGAGTTGTTGCGCTGAGCGTGGCGCTGGCGCGGGCCTGTGGCCTGCCCGAAGCCGAGCAGGAAGCAATCGCGGTTGCCGCCCGCCTGCACGACATCGGCAAGATCGGCACGCCGGACCGGGTGCTGTATTCCCCCACGCGCCTGGACCGGGACGATTGGGAAATCATGAAGGCGCACGCCGCGGTGGGCGCCGACATCATCATGCACAGCGATATTCCGCAACGTGAACCGATCGCGCTGGCGGTGCGCCACCACCACGAGCATTTCGACGGTTCGGGCTATCCGGCCGGTTTGTCCGGCGAGGATATCCCGCTGCATTCGCGCATCATTTCGCTGGCCGATTCGTACGACGCCCTGGGCGACGCGCGGCCCTATCACCCCGCGCGCACGCACGCGGAGATCATGCGCATCCTGAACCAGGAGGCCGGTTCCAAGTGCGACCCGGCGCTGCTGCGCACGTTCGAGGCGATGATCCAGAAAAGCCCGCTAAGGGTCCCGTAGGAGATGGGTGCGGCGCGTGGGCAAGCACGCGCGACCCATTGCCCATCGCGCTACTTGAGACGGTAATTCGCCGCGACCGCTTCCAGGTCCTGCAAGGTGCGCTGCTGCCACGCGGCATCGTGCCCCAGCTCTTCCGCCAGGATGCGCGCCACTTCCGGCGCGGCCAGCATGGCGGCTTCGCTATCCAGGAAGAGGGCGCGATTGCGCCGCGCCAGCACGTCCTCGGCGCTGCGGGCCAGTTCGTAGCGCGCGGCGAAACGCACGTGCGCTTCCGACAGGCCGCTGCTCTTGACCAGCATGCGCTCGGCGCCGGGCAGCGCCTTCAAGGCCGGCAGGTCGCTGCCGTAATAGCTGTCCGGCGTGCCGGCATGTTCCTGCGAAGGCGCCAGGCCCGCCGCGCCATGCAAGGGCAGCGATTCCGTGCGGCAGCTGGCCTGCGTCAGCAACTGGTGCTGGATGGCCGTGTCCACCACGTCCTGCGCCATGCGTCGGTAGGTGGTCCACTTGCCGCCGGTGACGGTCACCAGCCCGGCCTTGGACACCAGGATGGTGTGCTCGCGCGACAGCGCCTTGGTGGAGGCTTCGCCGGTGGCCTTGACCAGCGGACGCAGTCCGGCCCAGACGCTGGTGACATCGTCGCGCGTGGGCTTGCGGCTGAGGTAGCGCGCCGCCGTGCTCAGGATGAAATCCACGTCCTGGGCGCCAGCCTGCGGATCCAGCGGCAAGTCGTCGCGCGGCGTATCGGTGGTGCCGACGATGGTGTGGCCGTTCCATGGCACCACGAACAGCACGCGGCCGTCGTCGGTCTTGGGGATCAGGATGGCGCGCTTGCCCGGCAGGAAATCCTGCGGCAGGGTCAAGTGCACGCCCTGGCTGGGCGCGACCATGGTCTGCGCGTTCTTGTCTTCCATGCGCCGCACCGCGTCCACCCAGACGCCGGTGGCGTTGACCACGCAGCGCGCGCGCAGCGTGAAGCTGGCGCCGCCGATCGCGTCCTGCACGGTTACGCCGTCTACCTTGCCGCCCGTCATGGTGAGGCCGGTGGCGCGCATGTAGTTCACCGCCGTGCCGCCCAGGTCGAACAGCGTGCGCATCAGGCTCATCGCCAGGCGCGCGTCGTCGAACTGGCCGTCGTAATACAGCACGCCGCCCTTGAGGTTCTTGCCCTGCACGTTCTCGGCCAGGGTGGGCGCATTGGCCAGCGTGTCGCGGCGCGACAGCCAGCGGCTGGGGGCCAGGTTCAGCTTGCCGGCCAGCATGTCGTACATCTTCAGGCCGATGCCGTAGAAGGGCTGGTCGAACAGGTTGTAGGCCGGCACCACGAAGCCCAGCGGCCACACCAGGTGCGGCGCGTTGCGGTTGAGCAGACCGCGTTCATGCAGCGCTTCGCGCACCAGGCTGACATTGCCCTGCGCCAGGTAGCGCACGCCGCCGTGCACCAGCTTGGTGGCCTTGCTGGATGTGCCCTTGGCGAAGTCCGCGCCTTCGATCAGCAGGGTGCGATAGCCGCGCGAGGCGGCATCGACGGCCGTGCCCAGGCCGGTGGCGCCGCCGCCGATGACGATCACGTCCCAGGAGTGCGTGTTGTCCAGCGTGTTCAGGAGACGGTTGCGGTCGGGCGGGGCGACGGAGGCTAGCGGTTGGTTCATGGCGTTCAAGGTGTTTGCTTCAAGGTATTCGGGGCTGCGGCAACGTCGCAGCGCACGCCGGCGTCCAGCAGGACCTGGGCCAGCGGCTCTTGCGGATGCGCATCGGTGAAGAACCGGTCGATCTGCGAGATGTGCGCCAGTTCCACCATGGCCTGGCGCTTGAATTTGCTGCTGTCGGCGGCAAGCCAGACTTCGCGCGATTGTTCGATGATGGTCCGCGCGACGCGCACTTCGCGGAAGTCGTAGTCGCGCAGGGTGCCGTCGGCCTCGATGCCGGAAATGCCGATCAGGCCGATGTCGACCTTGAACTGGCGGATGAAGTCCATGGTGGCTTCGCCGACGATGCCGCGGTCGCGTGAACGCACCACGCCGCCGGCCACGATGACTTCGCAGTCCGGGTTGTCCGAGAGGATGTCCGCGACGTGCAGGTTGTTCGTGATGACGCGCAGGCCGCGGTGGCGCAGCAGGGCGCGCGCGATCGCTTCGGTGGTGGTGCCGATGTTCAGGATCAGCGAACAGCCGTCGGGCACGGCGCGCGCCACCGCTTCGGCGATGCGCTGCTTGCCGGCGGCGTGCAGGCCCTGGCGCTTGCGGTAGGCGATGTTCTCGATGGTGGACGCTTCGATTCGCACGCCGCCATGGAAGCGCGACAGCAGGCCCGCTTCGGAAAGGATATTGACGTCGCGCCGCACCGTCTGCAGCGTGACGTCAAAGCGTTTGGCGAGTTCCTCGATCGAAGCCGAGCCTTGGGCCCGCACCATTTCGATCAGGGCGCTCTGTCTGGGGTTCAGTGTCATGTTCGTATAGTAAAACAACAAAAGCGAAAAATAATGACGCGCTGCAAGATTGTTTTTTGTTCGCTTCTTGGGTAAAACGCACAATAAACGAAAGCTATCTGAAAGAGTATGCTCATCCTGTTGTTCGCTTGAATGCAGGCCGAGCCGCTGTACCGAATACCGAAGTCCGCCGTAAAAAACAGGGACGTATAAGTAGGTAGAGGAGACCAGATGCAGCTGAACTTGGACAGGGTAGGTTTGCGGGCCGGCTCGCAGACGCACCTGTATCCCATGAGCCTGGCCCCCGTCGCGGGCGCCATGACGGTATTGCTGGGGGCCACCCTGGCGGGCAAGACCTCGCTGATGCGCATCATGGCCGGGCTGGACCGGCCCACCGAAGGCCGCGTGCTGGCCGATGGCGTCGACGTGACCGGCGTGCCGGTGCGGCAGCGCAACGTCGCCATGGTCTACCAGCAGTTCATCAACTATCCGTCCATGTCGGTCTACGACAACATCGCCTCGCCACTCAAGCTGCGCGGGGCCGGGGACATCGGCGAAAAAGTCCGCGCCATGGCGGCGCGGCTGCATATCGACCATCTGCTGGCCCGCTATCCGTCGGAGTTGTCGGGCGGCCAGCAGCAACGCGTGGCGTTGGCCCGGGCGCTGGTCAAGGATGCGCCGCTGATCCTGCTGGACGAGCCCCTGGTCAACCTGGACTACAAGCTGCGCGAGGAATTGCGCGACGAGCTTTCGGAATTGTTCGCCGAAGGGCGGTCCACGGTGGTGTACGCCACCACCGAACCCGGCGAGGCGCTGTTGCTGGGAGGCCACACGGCGGTGCTGGACGCGGGCGAGCTGCTGCAATACGGCCCCACCGCGCAGGTATTCCACCGCCCCAACTCCATCCGCGTGGCCCGCGCCTTCAGCGACCC
>NZ_DATCUY010000690.1:0-7060 GCF_036567245.1 Achromobacter sp.
TCGGTCAGCCAGTCGAGCAGGTACTGGAAGTCTTCTTCGGTTTCGCCCGGGAAGCCGACGATGAAGGTCGAACGGATGATCAGTTCCGGGCAGATCTCGCGCCAGTTCTTGATGCGCGCCAGGGTCTTGTCTTCGAACGCCGGGCGTTTCATGGCCTTCAGGATGCGCGGGCTGGCGTGCTGGAACGGGATGTCCAGGTACGGCAGGATCTTGCCTTCCGCCATCAGCGGGATCACTTCGTCCACGTGCGGGTACGGATACACGTAGTGCAGGCGCGTCCAGATGCCCATTTCGGACAAGGCCAGACAGAGCTCGGTCATGCGGGTCTTGACGGGCCGGCCGTTCCAGAAGCCGCTACGGTACTTCACGTCCACGCCATACGCGCTGGTGTCTTGCGAGATCACCAGCATTTCCTTCACGCCGGCCTTGACCAGGCGCTCGGCTTCGCTCAGCACGTCGCCCACCGGGCGGCTGACCAGGTCGCCGCGCATCGACGGGATGATGCAGAAGCTGCAACGGTGATTACAGCCTTCCGAGATCTTCAGGTAGGCGTAGTGGCGCGGCGTAAGCTTGATGCCCTGCGGAGGCACCAGGTCCAGATAGGGATTGTGGTCTTTCTTGGGCGGGGCGGCGTCGTGCACGGCACGCACCACCTCTTCATATTGCTGGGGACCGGTCACCGACAGCACGCTGGGGTGCACCTGGCGGATCACCGATTCCTCGACGCCCATGCAGCCGGTGACGATAACCTTGCCGTTCTCGGCCAGCGCTTCGCCGATGGCTTCCAGCGATTCGGCCTTGGCGCTGTCGATGAATCCACAGGTGTTGACGACGACGACATCCGCATCGTTGTATTCGGGCGTGACTTCGTACCCTTCGGTGCGCAGTTGGGTCAGGATGCGCTCGGAGTCCACCAAAGCTTTGGGACAGCCCAGCGACACGAACCCCACGCGCGGCGCGCGGCCCGGATCGGCGCCCTGGGCCGCAGCCGTGATGGCGTCAAGCGTCGAGCTGCTGCCACTGCTGGCGGAAGTGCCGGCGCCTTTGCCGGGCCGGGATTGTTCAAGAATTTCCAATCTAGTTCACCGTAGGTTCGCGCACTGGCTGTTGCGGTGCGGCGGGGTATTCGTCAGGTATTCGGGTTCAGGCGGGTTTGCCTGTCTGGCGGGGTGGCAGGTCGCGTAGCGTTTCGGGGTGCAGAATGGCCACTTGCAGCAGGGTCTGAGCGGCGCCCGACGGATGGCGGCGGCCCTGTTCCCAGTCCTGCAAGGTACGTACGCTTACGCCCAACAATTCCGCGAAATCCGCTTGCGGCAAACCGACGCGGCTGCGCGCTTCGCTGATATGTGATGCCTGCCACCGGGCGGGAAGCGCCGGTGGAGCTGCTTTTTTCATGACTCGTTCAAATTTACGGGCAGCGCTGCTTCTCGCCATCGCTTGGGATTCATGCGATGCGCCGGGGGCAGCAACTGCGGGGAAGCGGGGAATTATACGGCAATGCCGTAGGGCGCGATAGCAAACCGGGTTCCGCGGCACGGTACAGGCTTGCCGCCGCGCGCTATCGCATAAATCCGGGCATCGTCGCCATTCTGGCCTGTCGCCGCCAGAAAGCGCCTGGCTAGCGCCTGGCTATTGACAGCCTGGGGTCCCCGGGCGTGGTCCTTTTTACGGCGCCCCGCGCCGGTACAGCGCCAGCGTGCCCGCCAGCCCGATCATCAAGCTGCCGCAGACGCGGTTCAGCCAGCGCAGGCCCGACCCCTGGAAGGCGCGCACCAGTTGAGCGCCCAGCGCGGCGTAGACCAGCATCGTCAAGATATTGATGGTGGCCAGGACGCAGGCCACGATGGCGTACTGGGTCGCCAGCGGCGCTTGCGGGTCGATGAACTGGGGCAAAAAGGCCGACATGAACAGCAGTGCCTTGGGGTTGGTCAGCGCCACCATGAAGCTGCGCAGCCCCAGCGACAGGCCCACGGGCCGGTCCGCCCCGGGCGCGGCCGACGGCAGGATCAGCGCCGCGTCCGAGCGCAGCATCTTCCAGCCCAGATAAGCCAGATACGCCGCGCCCACCCATTTGATGAGCTGAAAGGCGACTTCGGACGCTGCCAGCACCACGCCCAGGCCCGAGGCCACCGCGCCGATCAGGACCAGGTCGGCCAGCACCGCGCCGGCCATGCCCCAGCAGGCGGCGCGCACGCCGTGGCGCGAACCGTTGCTCATGGCGAGCAGCACGGTAGGGCCTGGGGTGATGATGGTGACGGCCGAGGCCAGGATGAACAGCAGCAGGGTGGCAAGGGTCATGAGGGGCTCCGTGGCTGGGGCCAGTGTGCCGTGGCGGGCGCGGTTCGTCCAGGTCCGGCTACCATAGCGGTCTTATCTCCTGAATTTGCACCATGTCCACGCGTTCCGACTCCCCCAATCTGGCCCCCCCGCTGTCCTCCGTCCTGCTTTCCAGTGCGGAGGTGGTCGAGGGCGTGCTGGACGGCCGTTCCCTGACGGACGCGCTGACCGACGTGGAATCGTCCCTGCGGCCCGCCACGCAGGCCGTGTCATTCCATGCCATGCGCTATCTGGGCTGGGCCGACGCCGTGGGCCGCGAGCTGGTGCAGCGCTATCCCAGCGTGTTGTTCGAGTCCCTGCTGTTGGTCTCGCTGACTCTGCTGAAAGAAGAGGGCGATGCCGCGGCAGCCCTGCCGGGCATGCCGGTTTATGGGGCGCACACGGTAGTGGACCAGGCGGTGACCGCCGCGTCCCGTACCCGCGGTCTGGCCTCCTTCAAGGGCATGCTCAATGCCTGCCTGCGCCGCTTCCTGCGCGAACGCGCGGCGCTCGAAGCCGCGGTCGCCGACAGCCCCGAGGCCCAATGGAACCATCCCGGCTGGTGGGTCAAGCAACTGAGCGTGGCCTATCCACAGGAATGGCGCGAGATCCTGGCCTCCGCCAATCTGCCCGCGCCGCTGACCCTGCGCGTCAACCGCCGTCGCGCCAGCCGCGAGCAGGTGCTGGCCGCGTTCCAGGCCGCCGGCCTGGCGGCCGAGCCCGTGGGCCAGTCCGGCCTGGTGCTGGCCACGCCCAAGCCGGTGACGCAATTGCCCGGGTTTGCCGAAGGCTGGTGGTCGGTTCAGGACGCTGGCGCGCAATTGGCGGCCGAATTGCTGGCCCCCGCGGACGGCATGCGGGTGCTGGACGCATGCTCGGCGCCGGGCGGCAAGACCGCCCACCTGCTGGAATTGGCCGATATCGACCTGCTGGCCCTGGATGCCGACGCCGACCGGTTGGCCCGCGTCGAGCAGAACCTGGATCGGCTGGGCCTGGCAAGCGATCGTGTCCAGTTGAAAGCGGCTGATGCCGCCGACCTGGACGCCTGGTGGGACGGCAAGCCGTTCGACGCCGTGCTGGCCGACGTACCCTGCACGGCCTCGGGCATCGTGCGCCGCCACCCGGACATCCGCTGGCTGCGGCGCGAGAATGACGTGCGCCGCACGGCCACCCTGCAGGCCAGCATCCTGGATGCGCTCTGGCGTACGGTGGCGCCCGGCGGGCGGCTGCTTTATGTGACCTGCTCGATCTTCCCGATCGAAGGCACGCGCCAGGCGCTGGAGTTCATGCAGCGCCACCCCGAGGCGACACGGCTGGACGCGCCCGGGCAGTTGCTGCCAGTTGCGGTCGATGCAACACCCGCGGCGCAGCGCGACGGATTTTTCTACGCCTTGTTTGCCAAGCAGTCCTGAATCGCCAAGAATAGGGGGCATGACGTAGTTCCGGTGCCGTATGTCCATTATTCCGCGCTTATTTCTCGGGTTGTTGCTCGCATCTGCCTTGCTTTCGTTCGTGCCGGGCGGCGAGGCGCATGGGGGCGAGCCCAGGGTCGCCGAAGTTCGCCCGGCGGTGCGCGACGGCAAGCTGGAAATCGATGCCGACATCGAGTTCCAGCTCAACCAGCAACTGCGGGACGCGGCACAGCGCGGGGTTCCTCTGTACTTCACTGCCGATCTCACCATTACGCGCGAACGCTGGTGGTGGTTCGACAAGTCCCTGGTCGACACCTCCCGCACCTGGCGCGTCATCTACAACGCCCTGACCCGGCAATGGCGGGTGGGCGTGGGTGAGCTGACCTTCCCGGTCGCCTCGCTGGACGACGCCATGGGCGTCATCCGCCACATCCGCAACTGGTCGGTGGCGGACGCCGGCGATTTCGACGCGGACGTGCTGTACGGCGGCCAGTTGCGCCTGCGCCTGGATACGTCGCTCTTGCCGCGGCCCTTCCAGGTCAACGCTCTGAACAGCAGTTCCTGGGTACAGGCGACGCCCTGGACGGACTTCACGTTCGTACTCAGCGACAAGGAGAAAGACCCATCATGAGGCTTGTGCTCCGGCTGGCCCTGATGGTTGGCGCCGCGAGCGGCCTGGCATTGCTGGGCCTGCTGGCCTGGTCCACCGGCAATGCCTCGCGCTTCGCGCGCTACTACGACACGCTGCTGGTGCTGAACGGCATTTTTGCGCTGGCGCTCTTCGTCTGGGTGGTGGCGCTGACTGTGCGGCTGGCGCGGCAGATCCGCCGGCGCCAGTTCGGCGCGCGGCTGACAGCCCGCTTTTCCCTGGCGTTCGCCCTGATCGGCGTGGTGCCCGGCGCCCTGATCTACACCGTGTCGGTGCAGTTCATGTCGCGCTCGATCGAATCCTGGTTCAACGTGCGCGTGGACACGGCCCTGGAAGCGGGCCTGAACCTTGGCCGCGCCGCGCTGGACTCGCTGTTGGCCGACCTGGACGCCCGCGCGCGCTCCATGGCCGTGGAGCTGAACCGCAACTCCGACAGCGGCGTGACGCTGGCCTTGACCCGGCTGCGCGAGGCCAATGGCGTGCAGGAAGCCATGGTGTTCACTGGCAGCGGACGCATGATCGCGTTTTCCACCAGCCAATACGGCCAGCTGCTGCCGGCGACGCCGCCGTCCACGGTCATCAATCAGTTGCGGCTGGCGCGCGGCTACTCCGCCGCCGAAGCCGACGATCCGGTCACCCCCGGCGCCGAAGGCGGGCTGCACCTGCGGGTGGTGATTCCGCTCACTGGGCCGGACCGCTACGACAATCTGCTGGGGGCGGCGTCCGAGCCCCGCTGGCTGCAGCTGATGCAACCGGTGCCCGAGCAGATCGCCCACAACGCCAACCTGGTGCAGCAGGGCTTTCGCGACTACCAGGAACTGGCGCTGTCGCGGCTGGGCCTGCGCAAGCTGTATGGCATCACCCTGACCCTGGCCTTGCTGCTGGCGGCCTTCGGCGCCATTGCCGTGGCGCTGTCGCTGTCCAAGCGGCTGGTGCGTCCGCTGCTCAGCCTGGCGGGGGGCACGCAGGCCGTGGGGGTGGGCGATTACCGGCCCCTGCCCGAACCGCCGGAGCGCGACGAAGTCGGCCAGCTCACGCGTTCGTTCAACGCCATGACGCGCCAGCTCGACGAGGCCCGCCGCATGGTCGAGAGCAACCGGCAACAGCTGGAACGCTCCAACGTCTATCTGGAAAGCGTGCTGTCCAACCTGTCTTCCGGGGTGCTGGTGTTCGACGAGTCGTTCCGCGTCACCACGGTCAACCAGGGCGCCCAGACCATTCTTGGAGCGGATCTGCGCTCGGTGATCGGCCGCCCGCTGGAAACGGTGGCCGGCATGCTGGAGTTCGCCAATATCGTCCGGCAGGCCTTTTCCGCCCATGCCGCGGTGGGCTCCGAGCGCCAGCACTGGCAGCAGCAATTCGAGATCGCCCCGGGCCAGGGCGAGGCCCCCGGCGGGGCGCAGCCCTTGACGCTGCTGGCGCGTGGCACGCATTTGCGGGTGGACGGGCGCGGCAACGGCTATCTGGTGGTGTTCGACGACATCACCGAAGTGATCTCGGCCAACCGGACCGTGGCCTGGGGCGAGGTCGCCCGCCGCCTGGCGCACGAGATCAAGAATCCGCTGACGCCGATCCAGCTGTCGGCCGAGCGTCTGGCCATGAAATTGGAGGGCAAGCTGCCCCCCGCCGAGGCCCAGATCGTCGAGCGCTCCACCAACACCATCGTCAATCAGGTGGCGTCGCTCAAGCAGATGGTGGACGACTTCCGCGAATACGCCCGCACGCCGCCGGCGGTAATGCAGCGCATCGACTTCAACGCCCTGGTGGCGGACGTGCTGTCGTTGTACGGCTGGGAGCCCGAAGGCGGCTCGCCGCGCCTGGCTGAAAAGGCCCTGAACCTGGACGTAACGCTGGCGCCGGACCTGCCTCCCATCGAAGGCGACCCCACCCAGTTGCGCCAGGTGATCCATAACCTGATGTCCAATGCCCGCGACGCCATCGCCGAACAGGGCGGGCAAGGGCGGGTCAGCGTGACCACGCAGCTCATGCGCAGCGAACAGCCCGACCGCGCGGACCAGCAAGCCCTCAGGTTTACCGTGGCCGATACCGGGCCGGGCTTTCCGCCCCAGGTCATGCAGCGCGCGTTCGAGCCCTACGTAACCACCAAGTCCCACGGGACTGGGTTAGGATTGGCAATCGTACGCAAGATCGTGGAAGAGCACGGTGGGCGTATCGACCTTGCCAACCGCAAGGAAGGAGGCGCGCGGATCTCGATCTTGTTGACCCGGCTGGCTTCCGAGGCCGATACAATAGACGCGACCGCGCAAGAAAAGGATAATGCGGCTACGCAATAGGTGGATGCTTTATGGCCAGAATTCTGGTGGTTGACGACGAAGTCGGTATACGCGAGCTTTTGTCGGAAATCCTTTACGACGAAGGACACACGGTCGAGTTGGCTGAAAACGCGGCGCAAGCGCGCGCCGCACGCTTGCGCATGCGCCCTGATCTGGTGCTGCTGGACATCTGGATGCCCGACACGGACGGCGTCAGCCTGCTCAAGGAATGGGGCTCGCAAGGCCTGCTGGACATGCCGGTGATCATGATGAGCGGCCACGCCACTATCGACACGGCGGTCGAAGCCACGCGCATTGGCGCCATGGACTTCCTCGAAAAGCCGATCACGCTGCAGCGCCTGCTGAAGACCGTCGCCGCCGGCCTGGCCCGCGGCCGCGCGCCGCACCCG
>NZ_DATCUY010000691.1:0-16231 GCF_036567245.1 Achromobacter sp.
GCCGCTGCGGGCGCTGTGGGGCGAGCGCGGCGCGGTGGGCCGGAACTTCGACGTGCTGGCGCTGTGGCGGGCGGTGGCGGACGAGGTGTCCGGCGGTCCGCTGCCGGGGGCGCACTATCTGGCCGAAGAATGCCCGGACGCGCTGCTGGCGCAGGCGGCGGAGTTTTTCGGCTGGCGTTGACAGCCTGTTTTCGGCGTCCCGCTGACGCCGAGAGTCCGTGCGCGGCGCCTGTGGGCGCCGTGGCGGACCGCCGGCCGTGCCCTCGCGGCGGGGACGCAACCATGCCTGGGCGCGCAATAGGGCTATCTAAAAAGGGACGCACTTCGGGTGTTAACCTTCGGCCCATGAATCGTTACTTTGCCGACCTGTCCGAATTGCCCGACGCCGAAGACGCGCAACGCGCCTTCAAAGCCACGGACTCGCCCTGCGTAGCGGTCTGCTCCACGCTGTTTGACGACATCTGCCGCGGCTGCGGCCGCACGGCCATGGAAGTCGCCAACTGGGTCTTCATGACGGAAGAAGAAAAGCGCGAAGTCTGGGTGCGCATCAAGGCGCAAGGGTATCCCCGCCGCAACAACTAGCGTCCGGCCGCGCAGGCCGTCTTGGGCATGTCACATGGCGCGGGCTAAATCGCGCTATTGCCCACTTCCGGCTCCATCATGCGCATCGTCCTGGTCACGGATGCCTGGCATCCGCAAGTCAATGGCGTCGTCCGCACCTGGACGACCATGCAGCAGATCCTCGGCGAATGGGGCCATGAGCTGATCGTGGTGAACCCGCAGGGCAGCCGCACCGTGCCGGCGCCGTCCGAGCCGGACCTGCGGCTGTGCCTGCAGCCCGGCCGGCAATTGCGCCGCATCCTGGGTGACATCGTTCCCGACGCCCTGCACATTGCCACCGAAGGCCCGCTGGGCCTGGCCGCACGCCGCATGGCGCTGGCGCGAGGCTGGCGCTTCACGACCTCGTTCCACACCATGTTTCCGGACTATCTGCAGGCGCGCATGGGCATTCCTGCTGCCTTGCCGTGGCGCTATCTACGCTGGTTCCACCGGCCCTCGCAGCGGGTGCTGGTGCCTACCCCCACGGTGCGCGACGTGCTGGCGCGGCGTGGCCTGGCGAACCTGCAGATCTGGTCGCGCGGCGTGGACCCGCGCAAGTTCCAACCCGGCGCCGAACAGGCCTTCCCCGATCTGCCCCGTCCCGTATTCCTGAGCGTGGGCCGCGTGGCGCGCGAAAAGAACCTGGACGCCTTCCTGTCGCTGGACCTGCCGGGCAGCAAGGTGGTGGTGGGCGCGGGGCCGGATGAGGCGCGGTTGAAGAAGCGCTTTCCCGGCGCCGTCTTCCTGGGCATGCGGCACGACGAAGCGTTGCCGGCGCTTTACGGATCGGCCGACGCCTTCGTGTTCCCCAGCCTGACGGATACCTTCGGCCTGGTCATGCTGGAGGCCATGGCCTGCGGTACGCCGGTGGCCGCTTTCCGCAGCGAGGCGCCGCTGGCGGTGGTGAGCCAGGGCGTCACCGGATTCCTGGACGAGGACCTGGCCCACGCCTGCCGCGCGGCGCTGTCGCTGGACCGCCACGCGGTGCGCGAACACGCGCTGACGCGCAGCTGGGATTCGGTTGCCTCGACCCTGCTGGCTGCACTGGTGCCCCTGGACGGGAGCGTTCGCGGCGCGGAGCACGCAGAGGTATCGGGCGTACCCGAAGGGGCCGGGCTGGCGAGGCGGCCCGGCGGCGAAATGCCTGCCAGGGAGCCAGGGGTTTGATCCCTGGCGCACGGTTCCCGGGTACAATGCCCGGCAATCCTGAGGAGCGTTGCGACGACCCTGCGGTTCCCGCCAGCTTGTACGGCTGCGGAACCAGGCTCGCCAGGCTCAGGAATCCTTGTTCAAGCGGCGCGCTTTGCGCGGCGCTACAGCAACGGCGCTCACCTTTGTCGCATATGGCGGGAAAGGCGAGCACTCGACCATCGTGGTGTCTTCGCGTTGTCCGGCCATATCGTGCGCCGTTCGTATTTCACGTGGAGCCTACACACCATGAATGCTGTGACCGATAAATCCTTCTCCGACTACCTCGTCGCCGACATGTCGCTGGCCGGCTGGGGCCGCCGCGAACTCGCCATCGCCGAAACCGAAATGCCCGGCCTGATGGCCATCCGCGAGGAATTCGCCGCCAAGCAGCCGCTCAAGGGCGCGCGCATCGCCGGCAGCCTGCACATGACCATCCAGACCGGCGTGCTGATCGAAACGCTGGTGGCGCTGGGCGCCGAAGTGCGCTGGGCCTCGTGCAACATCTTCTCCACGCAAGACCACGCCGCCGCCGCCATCGCCGCGTCGGGCACGCCGGTCTTCGCCGTCAAGGGCGAGACCCTGGAAGAGTACTGGCAGTACACCCACAAGATCTTCGAATGGCCCAATGGCGAAAACGCCAACATGATCCTCGACGACGGCGGCGACGCCACCTTGATGCTGCACCTGGGCACCAAGGCTGAAAAGGATATCTCGGTGCTGGCCAACCCGGGCAGCGACGAAGAGCGCATCCTGTTCGCCGCCATCAAGGAAACCCTCAAGCGCGATCCCAAGTGGTACTCGACCCGCCTGGCCCTGATCAAGGGCGTGACGGAAGAAACCACCACCGGCGTGCACCGCCTGTACCAGATGTCGCAGAAGGGCGAGCTGGCCTTCGCCGCCATCAACGTCAACGACTCGGTCACCAAGTCCAAGTTCGACAACCTGTACGGCTGCCGCGAATCGTTGGTCGACGGTATCAAGCGCGCGACTGACGTGATGGTCGCCGGCAAGGTTGCCGTCGTGGCCGGCTACGGCGACGTGGGCAAGGGCTGCGCCCAGGCGCTGGTCGCGCTGCGCGCCCAGGTCTGGGTCACCGAAGTCGATCCGATCTGCGCCCTGCAGGCCGCCATGGAAGGCTTCAAGGTCGTGACCATGGAAGAAGCCGCCGCCCATGGCGACATCTTCGTCACCGCCACCGGCAACTACCACGTCATCACGCGTGAGCACATGAACGCCATGAAGGACCAGGCCATCGTGTGCAACATCGGCCACTTCGACAACGAAATCGACGTCGCCGGCCTGGCCGACTGCCAGTGGGAAGAGATCAAGCCGCAAGTCGACCACGTCATCTTCCCGGATGGCAAGCGCATCATCCTGCTGGCCCAGGGCCGCCTGGTAAACCTGGGCTGCGCCACCGGCCACCCCTCGTTCGTGATGTCGTCCTCGTTCGCCAACCAGACGATCGCGCAGATCGAACTGTTCACGCGCAACGAAGCCTACACTTCGGGCCAGGTCTACGTGCTGCCCAAGCACCTGGACGAGAAGGTCGCCCGCCTGCACCTGAAGAAGCTGGGCGTGAAGCTCACGACCCTGCGCCAGGACCAGGCCGACTACATCAACGTGCCGGTGGCAGGCCCCTACAAGCCCGAGCACTACCGCTATTGATCGTTGTAGCAAAATAGGGAAGTGCCGCGCCATATCGGCGCGGGCTTTCCGGTCCGAGGGATCCCTGCCGCCATCGCATTGCGGCGGCGGGGCCGGTGGACTCAAAACAGGAGATCGAACATGGCCTTGATACTCGTCTGGATCCTGAACGCGGTGGCCTTGCTGGCCGTTGCCTATCTGCTGCCCGGCATCACCGTGGCCAGCTTCGGATCGGCGCTCATCGCCGCGCTGGTGCTGGGCCTGGTCAACATGCTGGTCAAGCCGGTGCTGGTGCTGCTGACGCTGCCCATCACGATCGTCACTCTCGGTCTCTTCCTCATCGTCATCAACGCCTTGTTGTTCTGGTTCGTCGGCTCCGTGCTGAAGGGCTTCCAGGTCAACGGGTTCTGGTGGGCCGTGGGTGGCGCGATCCTCTACAGCATCATCTCTGGCTTGCTTACCAAACTGATCCCCTGATGTCTGACTCGACTACTCCCGCATTCAGTCTGGAATTCTTTCCCCCGCGCGACCTGGCCGGGCAAGAGCGGCTGGTGCGCGCAGCCAAACAGATGCTGGCCATCCAGCCCAAGTACGTCAGCGTGACTTTCGGCGCGGGCGGTTCCACGCGCGCCGGCACGGCGGACGCCGTGCGCACGCTGCGCAACCTGGGCTGCGATGCGGCGCCGCACCTCTCGTGCGTCGGCGCCACGCGCCAGGATCTGCGGGACATCCTCCAGGCCTACAAGAACGAGGGCGTGCGGCGTGTGGTGGCCCTGCGCGGCGACCTGCCCTCGGGCATGGGCGGCGACGCGGGCGAACTGCGCTACGCCAATGAGCTGGTGTCGTTCATCCGCGAGGAAACGGGCGACTGGTTCCACATCGAAGTGGCGGCCTATCCTGAAATGCATCCCCAGGCGGCCAATCCCTCGGCTGATCTGGACCATTTCGTGACCAAGGTGAAAGCCGGCGCCGACGCAGCCATCACGCAGTACTTCTTCAATGCCGACGCCTACTTCGACTTCATCGACCGGGCCCAGGCCAAGGGCGTGAACGTGCCCATCGTGCCCGGCATCATGCCCATCACGAACCACACGCAGCTGCTGCGTTTTTCGGAAATGTGCGGCGCGGAAGTGCCGCGCTGGATCCGCCTGCGCCTGGCCGAATTCGGCGACGACAAGGCTTCCATCCGCGCCTTCGGCGTGGACGTGGTTACCGAGTTGTGCCAGACGCTGCTGGACAACGGCGCGCCGGGCCTGCATTTCTACACCTTGAACCATGCGGAAGCGCCAATGGCGGTGTGGAAGGAACTGTCGCTGCAGGCGTAACGGCGGCATGCTGCCATAAAGGCCAAGCCCACCCGCGAGGGTGGGCTTTTCTTTGGGCGCGCGTCGGCCGCTTACTCCGGCTGTATGCCCGCCTGCCGAATCTGCTGGCCCCAGGCGTCGTATTGCGACCGCACGAACTGCTGCAGGGGATCGCCCGTGGCCAGGTCGGGCTCCATGCCCATGGCGCGTAGCTTCTCCTGGATCGCAGGCTCGCGCATCGTGGCCGTCAGTTGCTCGGACCACCACTTTGCGGCCTCGGGCGCCAGTCCGCCGGGGCCGGCCACGCCGATCCAGCCGGTCAGGTCCAGGCTGCCCATGCCCAGTTCCTGGGCCGTGGGCACGGCCGGCAGGATGGTCGAACGCTTGGTGGAAACGAGGGCCACGGCGTTCAGGTTTTTAGCGCGGATCTGGGGCAGCACGGCTCCCAGGTCGGCTGCCACGAAATCGATGCGCCCGCCCAGCAGGTCCGTGATGGCAGCCGGCTGGCCCTTGTACGGCACGCCCAGCACCTCGGCGCCGGCGGCGCGGCTGAAGGCCGCAGCCACGACCTGGCCCGTGCCCGAGCCATAGCCGCTGGTGACCGCGTTCGGCTTGGCCTTGGCTGCCGCCACCAGTTGGCGCGCATCGCCATGCTGGCCGGCTGCGCGCGTGACGATGACCACGTCGAAGCGGACCACGCGCCCGACCTGGGTGAAATCCTTCATGGCGTCATAGCGCTGGAAGGCCTTGGACAAGTAGGGACCGGACGAGCTGGTGGCGCTGGAACTCGGCATCATGGTGTAGCCATCGGGCGCAGCACGCGCCACGGTGTCCACGCCCAGCACGCCGAGGGCGCCGGGCTTGTTCTCGACGATGATCTGTGCGCCGCTGCGGGCGCGGATATCGTCGACCACCACGCGCGAGACGTTGTCGATGGTGCTGCCGGCGGGAAAGCCGACCACGAAGTGAATGGGCTTGTCCGCCTGCGGGTAGCCGGAGGCCGCGCCTGCCAGGGACGGCAGGCACAGCGCGGCGGCGATCAGGGCGGATTGGATGTTGTTTTTCATGTTTGTCTCCTCGTGCTTGGAACCTGGGCTCAGGCGGTCCGGCCGGCCTGGACTTCCGCCAGGATTTCGGCCGTGTGTTCGCCCAGTCCGGGCGGGTGCCGCCGGATATCTGCCGGCGTGCGGCTGAACCTGACCGGCAGGCCCGCCTGGATCAGGCGCCCTTCGGTGGGGTGCTCGGACTCATGCCAGAAGCCGGTGGCCCGCAGGTGCGGGTCGTTCAGCAAATCTTCGAAGCCATTGACCGGCGCGTAGGGGATGTCGGCGCTCGCCAGCAGCTCGATCCATTGCGCGGTGGTGCGTTCGCCCAACACGCTTTCGACATAGCTGTACAGCTCGGGAAAATGCTTGCTGCGGCTGTTGAGCGTCAGGTAGCGCGGGTCTTGCGTCATCTCGGGATTGCCGGCCAGCGCGAAGAAGCGCTGCCACTGCGGCGTGGTGTAAGGGACCACGCTCATGTAGCCGTCCTGCGTGCGGAACGGGCGGCGGTACTCGTTGAGCAGCCGCGTATAGCCCGCCGGCCCTTCGGGCGGTACGAAGGTCAGGCCGGCCAGATGCTCGGGCGCCAGGAAGGCGACCATGCATTCGAACATCGGCACTTCCACGGCTTGGCCGCCCGCGCCGCGTTCGCGCGCCAGCAGCGCGCTGGTCACGGCGTTGGCCACGTACAGCGCCACCACCTTGTCGGCGACCACGGAATTGACGTAGCGCGGCGCCTGGGCGCCCGCGCCGCCCTGTAGCCAGGCCATGCCCGACGCGGCCTGGATGGTGTCGTCGATGGCGGCGCGTCCCGCGTAGGGACCTTGCTCCGAATAGCCGTAGCAGGCGCAATAAACCAGCTCGGGAAAGCGCGCCTGCAGCGTCGCGTAGTCGAGGCCCAGGCGGCGCATCGCCGGAGCGCGCATATTGGAGATGAACACGTCGGCGCCGCCGATCAGCGCGTCCAGTTGCGCGCGGCCTTCGGCGGTCTTGGCGTCGATCACCGCGCTGCGTTTGTTGCGGTTCAGGTTCAGATGGGTATGGCTCATCGCGGCGTGGCGCTGGGGCGTGACGTGGCGGAACACGTCGCCCTCCGCGGATTCCACCTTGATCACGTCGGCTCCCATGTCGCCCAGCATCTGCGTGGCCATGGGCCCCATGCCGACGCTGGTCATGTCGATGACGCGTATGCCGTGCAGCGGTCCGGGCATGGTCAGTCCTCCCCCAGCAGGCGGCGCGCCAGCCGCAGGTGCGGCCGGTCGATCATCTTGCCGTCCAGCCGCAAGGTGCCAGCGCCCGGATTGGCCGTGAACGCCGCGATCACGGCGCGAGCCCATTGCAGCTGGCCGTCGTCCGGAGCCAGCGCCGCGTTGATCGCGTCTACATGACGGGGATGAATCGCCATCTTGCCGACGAAACCATCGCGGAACGCCTCGCCGGCCTCGGCCGCGAGCACATCGGGTGCGTCCAGGTCGACGCAGACCGTGTCGATGGCGCGTACGCCGGCGGCGGCGGCCGACATCAGGCACAGCGAGCGCGCCAGGCGGAAGGGCTCGGTGTAGCGGCCCGCGTCGCGGTTGCGCAGCGCGCCGACGTCAGCGGCCAGGTCTTCCGCGCCCCAGGACAGTCCCCACAGCCGGGGCGTGGCATCGCGGTAGTCGTGCAGCCCGAACAGGGATTGCGCGGTTTCGGTGACGATGGCGAGGATGCGGGTGGCGCCGGGCGCCGTCTTGGCGGCGGCCTCGAAGGCGTCCAGATAGTGCGACAGCTGCAGCAGGCCGGCGCGGCCGGCGCACTTCGGCAGCACGATGCCGTAAGGAGCAGCAGGCATCACCGCGGCCAGGTCGGCCAGGGCGTCGCCGCTGTCCAGCGCGTTGATGCGCACCCACAGCTGCTTGGCCGTAGCGCCGCGCTCGAGCATGGCGCGGACTTCCGCGCGCGCCGCGGGCTTCTGGTCCGGGGGCGACGGAGTCTTCCAGGTCCAGGATCAGGGCATCGGCGGCGCTGGCGTTCGCGTGATCGAATTTGCGCCCGGAATCGCCGGGCACGAACAACAGGGAGCGGGTCATTGCGGTCCTCCTGGGGGCGGCGGCGAGCTCAGGCGGGACGCTTGCGCATCAGAGCCGAACGCTTGCACGTGGCCACCACTTCGTCGCGATGGTTCAGCGCGGTGTGCTCGAATTCGACGATGCCCGCGTTGGGCCGCGATTTGCTTTCACGCACCGACAGCACGCGGGTGCGCACGTGCAGGGTGTCGCCCGCGAAAACGGGCTTGGGGAAGTTCACGTCGGTCATGCCCAGGTTGGCCACGGTGGTGCCCAGGGTGGTGTCGTTGACCGTCATGCCGATCAGCAGACCCAGCGTGAACAGGCTGTTGACCAGGGGCTTGCCGAACTCCGTCTGCGCCGCGAAATGGGCGTCCAGGTGCAGCGGCTGCACGTTCATCGTCAGGGAACTGAACAGCACGTTGTCCATTTCGGTCAGGGTGCGGGTCCAGGCATGTTCGAACGCCTGTCCGGGCGAAAACTGTTCGTAAAAAAGGCCAGCCATGTTCTTTCCTTCGTGTGGAGAGCGCCGGGCAGCGGCCCGGATTTCGAGAGGGCGCTGCCGGTAAATCCGATTTGCGTTCTTACTCTTGAACAAAAGTTTATAGATATGAACGAAAGCGAGCAATGGTTTATGCTTGGCGTAAACCCGCAGGAGCCGCTGCGGCGGTGACGGGCGCGGGCGCGCGCCGCCAATGCGGAGCGCGCGTGGCGGGAAGCAGGAAAGAGGGGGCCGTCCCTTGCAGGGACGGGGAGGACGCTGGGGGCTGGGGCGTCCCCTTTTAGGGACTGGCCTTAGTAGGCAGGCACGGCGGGCGCCGGGCTGTCGAGGCGTTGCGTGAGTTCGCGGCTGGCGGCAAGCAAGGTCTGGCCGATGTGGTCGGCGCGGGCGGCGGAGCGGTCCAGCGGAGCGCCGACGACCAGCGCCAGCACGGCGCCGTAAAGCACCAGCGGCGCGGCAACCGACAGGGTGTCGGCCTGATGTTCCGCCAGATTGACGTGCCAGCCGCGCTTGGCTTCGGTCTCGATCAGCTGCAGCAGCTGTTTGTGCGTCTTGACTGTTTTGCCAGTGTAGCGGTCCAAGGGCAGGCGCGTGGCCAGCGCTTCGCGTTCGGCGGGCGGCATGGCGCCCAGCAGCGCGCGCCCGGATGCGGACGCATGCAGAGGTTTTTGCTGGCCGACCCTGGCCGTGAAACGCACGATGCGCTCGGGCTCGGCCACGTCCAGGTAGACCACCTGGTCGCCGGACCGTTGCGCCAGGATCAGGGTCTCGTCCAGCTCGTCGCGCAGCGCTTCCAGCGTGGGCCGGATGCGCGTGGTCAGTTGGTCATGCTCGGCCACCGTGCGGGCCTCGTTCAGCCAACGGCGGGTGAGGTAATAACGGCCCGCGGTCTGATGCGCGTAGCCATCGCCTTCCAAGGTGTCCAGCAAGGCCAGGCAACTGGATTTGGGGATGCCCAGCCCGGCCGAGATCTGCGACAGCGTGGCCGGCGCCCGCGTCGCGGCGAAGAACTGCAGGATGTCCAGGACGCGCCTGGCGCTTTTTACGTCGTTCGTACTCATGCACGGGAATATATATTCATGAACGGGCAGCGGCAACCGCCGCTGCCCTCCATGCCATCAGTCCGCGTACACGCCCGCCTTGCGGATGATGCCGCCCCATTTGTCGACCTCGGATTGCAGCCAGGTCTGCAGGCCCTGCGGCGTCTGCTTGGATTCCGGCACGATTTCGGCCCCCAGCTCCGCCATCTTCTGCGTGAAGGCGGGATCCTTCAGCGCGGCGCGCAAGGCTTCGTTGAACTTGGCGATGGCCTCGGGCGGCGTGCCCTTGGGCGCGTAGACGCCGTGCCAGACCTTGACCTCGAAGTCCTTCAGGCCGTTTTCCTGCAGGGTCGGCGCATCGGGCAAGGTCTTGATGCGGTCCAGCGTGGTGACGCCGTACAGCTTGACGCGCTCGGCCTTGATCTGCGGAATGGTCTGGGTGGTCTGGTCGCACAGCACGTCCACTTGGCCGCCCAGCAGCGCGGTCATGGCCGGCGCCGTGCCGGCATAGGGTACGGTGGTGAACTGCACGCCCAGGGATTCCTGCAGCAGCATGCCGCAAAGCTGCGACACCGCGCCCAGGCCGGCATTGGCCAGGTTGATCTTGTTGCCGTTTTCCTTGGCGTACTTGATGAAGTCCTTCATGCCGTCCGCGGGCAGGTCCTTGCGGCCCAGCAGCGTCATCGGCACGTCGGCCACCTGGCCGACATAGGCGAAGTCCGTCAGCGGATTGAATGACAGCTTGCGGTACAGCGCCGGCGCGGTGGCCATGCCGTTATGGTGGATCAGGAAGGTGTAGCCGTCGGGCGCGGCGCGCGCCACGTGTTGGGACGCCAGCGTGCCGCCCGCGCCTGTACGGTTTTCGATGATGATGCTCTGGCCCAGCGTCTTCGACATGGACGCGCCCAGGCTGCGCGCCACCACGTCGGTCGGCCCGCCCGCCGCGAACGGCACGACCAGCGAAATGGGATGGTTGGGATAGGCGCCTTGCGCGCCGGCGTTGCCAGAGACCAGGCAGGACAGGGCCAGCAGGGGCCAGGCCGCGCGCTTGAAAGCGCGCGCGTAGATGGGGGGCATGTCTCGCTCCTTGTGGTGTTGTCGGGGCCCCCAAGGCAAAGCATGACGGCCGGACACCAGTGTGGCGCGCGTGCGCCCGGATGAGAATTCGCGGTTCCGCAAGCCGGGCTTCGGTTGCTGGAAAGGAGGGTTTACGCGGAAGAGCGATCATCCATGTGCAAAAGCCCACCGCAACAAAGCTGTTGCCTGTGGGCTTCCGATAATGGAAGGTGAAACAGTGCCCCTAATTCGCCTGATCCTTGCCTGGATCCTCTGCCAGTACCTGTGGCGCGGCATAGCTTGCCGCGGGCACGTCGACGGGCTCCGCGCGCAGCGGCTGGTGCACGCGGCTGGGGGGCACCAGCGAATCCGGCGAGTCGGGCTGGGTCCACAGCGGGTCCGGGATCTCGGCGAAGACCTGGCGCAGGCGTTCGCCCCAGGTGCCGCGGATCATGCGGAAGTACTCGTTGTGCTCGTCGATGCTGGCGAAGTGCGTGACGCGCAGTGCATGCGTGTCGTAGACCAGCAGGTCCAGCGGCAGGCCCACCGAGATGTTCGAGCGCAGGGTGGAGTCCATGGAGATCAGGGCGCACTTGGCCGCCTCGTCCAGCGAGGTGTCGGGGCGCAGCACGCGGTCCAGGATGGGCTTGCCGTACTTGGCTTCGCCGATCTGGAAGTACGGGCATTCCTGGCCGGCTTCGATGAAGTTGCCGGCCGAATACACCTGGAACAGGCGGCAGCGTTCGGCGCCGATCTGGCCGCCGAAGATCAGGTTGACGTTGAAGTCCACGCCCTGTTCGCGCAGGGCCGGGGCCTCGCGGTGATAGACGTCGCGCACCGCGGCGCCGACGCGGCGGGTAGCCTCGAACATGTCGGGCGCGTTCCAGACGGTTTCGCCGCCTTCGTCGTGCTGGCGCGCCAGCGCGTTGAGCACGGCCTGGCTGACCGCCAGGTTGCCGGAGCTCATCAGCACCATCACGCGGTCGCCAGGACGCTCGAACACGGTCATTTTGCGGAAGACGCTGATCTGGTCGACTCCGGCATTGGTGCGGGAGTCGGCCAGGAAAACCAGGCCGGAATCAAGGCGGGCGGCGACGCAGTAGGTCATGATCAAAAATAGGGAAAACCACGCCGCATTGTATTGCGGCGCGGCCGGCAGGATGTTACTGCTGGGCGCTGGTCTGGACCTGCACGCTGACCTCCATGGATTCCTCGCCGCCGCCGGTGCGCACGCCGCGCACCGGCGAGGCCGAGTCGTAGTCCCGCGCCACCGCCAGCCGGCAGTGGCAGTCCGAGGCGAACTGACGGTTGGTGATGTCCACGCTGGTCCAGCCTACGTCGGGCAGCCAGACATCGGCCCAGGCATGGCTGGCCGCGTGCTCGGCGGTGGTGTACAGGTAGCCGCTGACGTAGCGGGCGGGCACGCCCAGGCCGCGCACGCAGGCCAGGAAGAGGTGGGCATGGTCCTGGCAGACGCCATGGCCCATGGCCAGCACCTGATTGGCGGCGGTGGTGACGTCGGTGGTGCCGGGCTCGTAGGCGACGCGGTCGCTGACTGCGGTGGCCAGGGCCAGGATGTCGTCGGGCGTGCGCAGGCCGCCGGGCAGCGCCTCGTGCGTGAAGGCCATGACGGTGTCGTCGGCCTGGGTCAGCGGGGTCTGCACGCAATAGGCGTGCACCGGCAGGCGGCTGTCCTCGCTGCCCAGCAGGCCGCGTTCCAGCGGCGCCACTTGCACTTGTCCGACCACGCGCAGCTCGATGTCGGTATGTGGCTGGTTGAGTGTCAGCGTGTGCGTGATGTTGCCGTAGGCGTCCACC
This sequence comes from Achromobacter sp., assembly GCF_036567245.1. GTDB lineage: Bacteria > Pseudomonadota > Gammaproteobacteria > Burkholderiales > Burkholderiaceae_B > Achromobacter. The sequence continues at coordinate 12,244 of NZ_DATCUY010000691.1, forward strand.
TGCTTGTCCAGCGCGCCGGGCGCTTCGATGTGCCAGCGCAGCACGCGCTGGTGCTCGTCATCGCGCGGCGTCAGACGCAGGGTCTGGATGCTGTAGGTGACCGGTGCGGTGTAGCGGTAGTGCGTGAGGTGGGTGATGATCTGTTTCATTCCGGTCTCCAGGCTAGGCCGACAGCGGCACCAGGAAGTCCTGGCTGATCCGGTTGCCCAGATCGTTGATGCGGTCGAGGAAATGGTCCAGGTACTGGTGCAGTCCGCTGTCCAGGATGTCTTCGACGCGCCCGTATTGCAGTTCCGCGCACAGCATGCCGGCGCGCCGCTCGGTTTCGGTCGAACGCTGGTTGGAGACGCGCGCCAGGTCGTCGGCCACCGCGCGCATCGAAGCCAATAGCGAGCGCGGCATGTCGCCGTGCAGGATCAGCAGCTCGGCCACGCGGTCGGGGGTAATGACGTCGCGGTACACCTTGCGGTAGATCTCCAGCCCCGATACCGAGCTGAGCAGCGCCGACCAGCGGTAGAACTCGCTTTGCAGCGCTGCCGCGCCGAGGGCTTCGGGGCGACCGTCCTGGCTATTGGCGCTGCGTTCATGGAACTTCACGTCCAGCATGCGCGCGGTGCTGTCGGCGCGCTCCAGGTGCATGCCGATGCGCAGGAAGTACAGAGCCTCGTCCTCCAGCATGGTGCCGATGGTGACGCCGCGCGCCAGGTGCGAGCGGAACTTCACCCATTCGAAGAATTCGCCCGGGTTGCGTTCCAGCAGGCCGGTATGCAGATGCTTCAACAGTTCCAGCCAGGTGGTGTTGTAGGTTTCCCAGACCTCGGTGGTAAGGCTGCCGCGCACGGCGCGCGCGTTCTCGCGGGCTGCGCGCATGCAGGAATAGATGGAAGAGGGGTTCTCGGGGTCGCGCACCATGTACTGCAGCACATCGTGCGGCGAGATGGAGGCGTACTTGCTCTGGTACAGGCCCTGCAGCTCGGAGATGCGCAGCACGCCCAGCCATGAGCCTTCGCGCGTCTGCGCATCCTGCGGCAGCAGCGACATCTGCAGGTTCACGTCGAGCATGCGGGCGGTGTTCTCGGCGCGCTCGGTATAACGGCACATCCAGAACAGATTGTCAGCGGTTCGGCTCAGCATGTTCAGTCCTCCTCCAGCACCCAGGTGTCCTTGGTGCCGCCGCCCTGGCTGCTGTTGACCACCAGCGAACCCTCGGTCAACGCCACGCGGCAGAGGCCGCCCGGCACGGTGCGGATGTCCTTGCCGCACAGCACGTAGGGCCGCAGGTCCACGTGGCGCGGGGCCACGCCCGATTCCACGTAGGTCGGCACGGTGGACAGCGCCAGCGTGGGCTGCGCGATGTAGTTGGCGGGGTTGGCGCGCACCCGCTCCTTGAACGCGTCGACCTCGGCGCGCGAGGCCGACGGCCCCACCAGCATGCCGTAGCCGCCGGAGCCGTGGACTTCCTTCACCACCAGGTCGTGCATGTGGGCCAGCACGTGCGACAGTTCGTCGGGCCGGTTGCAGCGCCAGGTCGGGACATTGGACAGTATCGGCTCCTCGGCCAGATAGAAGCGGATCATGTCCGGCACGTACAGGTACGTGGACTTGTCGTCGGCGATGCCGGTGCCGATGGCATTGGCCAGCGTGACGCGGCCGGCACGGTACACCGACAGCAAGCCGGGTACGCCCAGCGCGGAGTCGGCGCGGAACGACAGTGGATCCAGGAAGTCGTCGTCCAGGCGGCGGTAGATCACGTCCACTTTGCGGGGGCCTTGCGTGGTGCGCATGTAGACGGTGTTCTGTTCGACGAACAGGTCCTGGCCTTCCACCAGCTCCACGCCCATCTGCTGCGCCAGGAAGGCGTGCTCGAAGTAGGCCGAGTTGTACATGCCTGGCGTCAGCACCACCACGGTGGGATCGTCGCCGCCATGCGGCGCCACTTCGCGCAGGTTATCCAGCAGCAGGTCGGGGTAGTGCGCCACCGGTTCCACCTTGATGCGGCTGAAGGCGTCGGGCATCAGCCGCATCGACATCTTGCGGTTCTCCAGCATGTAGGACACGCCAGAAGGCACACGCAGATTGTCTTCCAGCACGTAGAACTCGCCCGCGCCGGCGCGCACGATGTCCACGCCGGCGATGTGGCAGTAAATGTCCTCGGCCACGTCCACGTCCTGCATCTCGGGGCGGTACTGGGCGTTCAGGAACACCTGCTCGGCCGGCACGATGTTCGCGCGCACGATGTCGTGCCCGTGATAGATGTCGTGGATGAACATGTTGAGCGCGCGCACCCGCTGCTTCAGGCCTGCCTCCAGCAGGCGCCATTCGTCGGCGGGGATGATGCGCGGGATCAGGTCGAAGGGGATCAGGCGTTCGGTGCCGGCCGCATCGCCCGCCACCGAAAACGTGATGCCGACCCGGCGAAAGCTCAGGTCCGCTTCCAGGCGGCGCGCGGCCATGGCCTGCGCGGACTGCTCGTCGTGCCAGCGCTCGAAAGCCTGGCAATGGGAGCGTATGCCGCCGGCGCTGTCGCGCATTTCGTCATAGGCGGCGGGACGGGGTGATCTGTCCTTCATGGCTCCTCCGGTACAGGTGCTGGCGGCCGCGCTCGCGCGCGGCGGCCGCCCGGCCGATGTCCGGCCGGTTGCAAAGGATTAAGCAACACGCGTGCCAGCCTGGCCGGCACGAGCGGGGGGGGCGCCCCTGGGGACCAATATCCTCCGAAGGGCGTTGCGGCGCCATCGCCGCGGCGGTTGAGGCCAGGGACGGCGCAAGCGCCAGGCGCGAACTGGCCGGGGCTGGCGGGTGGAACGGGGTCAGTCGGGCTGGCGCGGAAAAGCCTGGCCAGGGGGAACGGGTGGGGCGGCGCCGGGGTCGTCGCCGAGGAGGGCGGCGCAAGGTGCGCGGAGTGCTGCGTAATGGGGCCGGGGCAGGGCCGGCCTTGCAGTCTATGTTAGGCTATGCACCGTTTTGGTGCAAGCCGGTGGGGCAAAGCTGGTGCGTCAGTTCATGCGATAGCTGTGCAGCGTGGTGCCACCGGTGCCGCCTTGTTCCAGCGGCGCCTGGGGCACCCAGCCGTCCTGGGTCAGCACCGCGTCCAGCGTGAAGTCGTGCGCGGCGGGTTCATGGCCGGCATCCAGTTCGCCGCAGCTCCAGGCGATGCCGATGGCGATGAACGGATGGCCGCGGTCGCGCAGCGCGGCCAGGGTGCGGTCGTAATAGCCGCCGCCGTAGCCCAGGCGGTCGCCCTGTTCGGTGTAGCCCAGCGTCGGGACCAGCACCACGTCCGGCAGCAGTTCGGGGCCCGAGACCGGTTCCTGGATGCCGTAGGGGCCGGCGCGCAATTCGGCGTCCGGCGTCCACGGCAGGAATGCCAGCGGGGCGTTGCGCTCGCGCACCACGGGCAGCGCCACCGCTACGCCGTTTTCGACCCATTGTTCCAGCAGGGGACGCAGGTCGGGCTCGTCGGCCATGGGCCAGAAGGCGGCCACGGTGGCGGGCGCGGGGCGGCCGGCGCGCACGGCTTCGTCGCGCGCCACGTTCAGCCAGGTGAACAGGCGGGCGCGCATGAGCAGGCCGCCGCGGCTACGCTGGTCTTCCGGCAGTTCGGCGCGCAGTTTTCGCAATCGCGCGCGTAGCTGTACTGCGGTATCCTCTGGAGTATTTTGCGTAGTCATGCGGTGGCTGTAAGAGGGATGGAAAAATGATGGCGAACGTGCGGGCGAAGGTGCGGACGAAAATGCGGATTGCCGGCATGCTGGCGTACGGCAAGGCCAGTGTATGAGGGACAGGGCATGACACAGACTCTGCAATCCGGACGGTATCAGAAAACCGCGCGGAAATCCGGGCCCGCCGCCACATCCGAAGCTACTCCCGGCCTGCGCCGCTGGCTGCCGCTGCTGGCGCTGTTCACTGCGGCCTGTGCGCCGGTAGATGCGCAACAGCGCAGCGCGTCCATCAAGGCCCAGCCCGAGCCCGCCGTGCAGGCGGCGCA
>NZ_DATCUY010000692.1:0-4314 GCF_036567245.1 Achromobacter sp.
CCGCCCTGGCCGCGCACCCGCCCAGCCGCGCAGCGCTGGGCCACGGCTCCGTGGCGCTGGCGGCCATCACTTCCTGCACCAATACCTCCAATCCCAGCGTGATGCTGGCCGCCGGCCTGGTCGCGCAAAAGGCGCTGACACTGGGCCTGACGCCGCCTGCCTGGGTCAAGCGCTCGCTGGCGCCCGGTTCGCGCGCAGTAACGCGCTATCTGGAATCGGCCGGCCTGCTGGCGCCTTTGCAGGCGCAAGGTTTCCACGTGATCGGCTATGGCTGCACGACCTGCGGCGGCAAGTCCGGCCCGCTGGAGGCCACGGCGGCCGATGCCATCACGGAAGGCGGCCTGGTGGCGGCCGCGGTGCTGTCCGGCAACCGCAATTTCGAAGGGCGCATCCACAAGCTGCTGCGCGCCAACTACATCGGTTCCCCCGCAATGGTGGTGCTGTACGCGCTGGCCGGCAGGATCGATGTGGATTTCGAACACGAGCCGCTGGGGCCGGGCGCCGATGGTATGCCCATTTATCTGCGCGATGTCTGGCCCAGCCAGGACGAGATCGCAGCCTTGCTGCCGCTGGCCGCGGACCCCGCGTTGTTCGCCGAGGTCTATGACCCCGCCAGCCTGGACAGCGCCATCTGGCGCGACCTGCCGGCACCCTCGGGCCTGCGTTTCCCCTGGGATCCGGAATCGCAATACCTGGTCGAACCGCCATTCTTCAAGACTGAGCCAGGCCGCGATGCGCTTTCCGACCTCGAAGCCAGCCTGACGCGCGGCCGTGTGCTCGCCGCGTTCGGCGACTCGCTGACGACCGACCATATTTCGCCCAGCGGCGAGATTCCGGCGGACACCCCGGCCGGCGCGTACCTGATCGCCAAGGGCGTGACGCCTCGCGACTTCAATACCTATGTGGCGCGCCGCTGCAATCACCATGTGATGACCCGCGCCACCTTCGCGAACATTCGCATCAAGAACGCCTTGGTGCCCGGCGTGGAAGGCGGCGTGACCTGCCATTACCCCAGCGGCCAACGCATGGCGGTGGTTGACGCGGCGCAAGCGTATCGCGCCGCAGGCGAGGCCAGCGTGATCCTGGGAGGCAAGGACTACGGCATGGGCAGCAGCCGCGACTGGGCCGCCAAGGGTTCGGCGCTGCTGGGCGTGCGCGCCGTGATCGCGGAATCCTTCGAACGCATCCATCGCGCCAATCTGGTGGGCATGGGCGTGCTGCCGCTGGCGTTCGCGGCGGGCGAGGGCTGGCGCCAGTTGGGCCTGACTGGCGCGGAAACCCTGCGTTTCGACAACGTGGCCAACGGCGTGCTCAAGGGCGAGCCCATCGAGGTCATCGCCGAGGACGGCGCGCGCCGCGTCGTCTTCCAGGCCTATGCCCAGGTCCTCACGCACGCAGAACGCAAGCTCATGGCGGAAGGCGGCATCCCCGCCAGCGTCCTCAACGGCTTCTTGAACGACACGGAGGCCGCGGACGCGGCCCATTGCTGACAACGCGCATCACCCAGGAAACACGACATCATGCTGGATCTGCTACTCACCAATGCGAGACTGTTTTTGCCGCAGCAGGGCCTGACAGAAGGCGTGCTCGGCGTCATCGACGGCCGCATCGCCATCATCGCTGAGCCGGGCACACCGCTGGAAGCTCGCGAAACCATCGATTGCCAAGGGCTATGGGTGTTGCCGGGGCTGATCGATCCGCATGTGCATTTCGGCTTCGGCTCGCCCGAGACCGACTTCGAAACCGAATCGCGTTTCGCGGCGCTGGGCGGCACCACGACGGTGCTTTCGTTTCATCGTTCGGCGGATATCCGCGAATCCTTTGAAAAAGTGCGCGACCGCGCCTTGTCGCAAAGCTGCGTGGATTTCGGCTTCCACTTCGGCATCACCAGCAATCTGCACGTGGAGACGCTGGAGGAAATCTCGCGCCGCTTCAACGTCAATTCCTACAAGCTCTACATGATGTACAAGGGTGCGGCGGGCCTGTCCAAGGGCTTTACCGACATTGACGATGGCCTGCTGTATTCGGCGCTGCGCGCCACCGCGGCGATTCCCGGCGCGATCATGGGCGTGCACTGCGAGAACGTGGAAGTGATTCCGGTCCTGCGGGATCCGCTGCGCGCCGCCGGCCGCGACGATTTGAAGGCCTGGAACGAGCAGAGCCCGGACTTCCTGGAAGCAGAGAATGTGCACCGCGTCTGCTACTTTGCGAACAAGACGGGCGCTGCGGTCAACATCGTGCACCTGAGCAGCCGCGAAGCGTTGGACGAGGCGCGACGACACCGCCGCACGCCGGACGCGCCGCCCATCTACGTCGAGACCTGCCCGCACTACCTGTTCCTGAACGACGTATCGCCGGCCGGCACTTATGCCAAGGTCAACCCGCCGGTGCGCGGGCAAGGAGACGTGGACGCCATGTGGGAAGGCGTGCTGGACGGTTCCATCACCACCATCGGCACCGATCACGTGCCGCGCAAGCGCGTCACCAAGGACACGGACATCTGGGCCGCCAGCAACGGCTTCCCCGGCACCGGCCTGATGCTGCCGATCCTGCTGCACGAAGGCTATCACCGCCGCGGCGTGCCGCTGGAAACCCTGATGAAGGTCTGCACGGAAAACTCCGCCCGCATCTATCGCATGCCAGGCAAGGGCAGCATCGAGATCGGCAAGGACGCCGACCTGGTGCTGGTGGATCCGGACCTGGAGCGCACTGTCGATCCCGCCGCGCTCGAATCCAATTCCGATTATTCGCCCTACGAGGGCATGACCCTGAAGGGCTGGCCCGTGCGCACGCTGGTGCGCGGGCGCACCGTGGCGCAGGACGGCCGCATCACCGATGCCGCGCGCAGCAACCCGGGCGGCCGCTATCTCAAGCGCCTTTGAACTGAACCTACTCTCTTTCTGGCAGGCACTACCATGAGCGAAACCAAGCGAATCTGGGACGATTTTCTGACCGAGCGCGACAAGCAGGTGCTGGCGCAAGCCGGCTACGGCAAGCGCGGCGGCTTCGGCAAGCGTCCGGCCCTGTTCATCATCGACGTGCAGTACAACTTTTGCGGCGACACGCCCCAGGACATCCTGGAAGGCCTGAAGCAGTACCGCACTCACTGCGGCCGCGAGGCCTGGGACGCGGTCGCGCATATCGTGCCGCTGCTGGAGCTGGCGCGCGACAAGAACATTCCGGTCTTCTACACCGAAAGCGGCCGCCGCGCCGACCTGCTGGACAGCGGCGTGCAAGTGGGCAAGAACCATCGCGGCGGCGAAAAGACCGTGCTGGCCGATACCCACGCCACCCAGACCGTGGAGCCGCTGGCGCCGCGGCCGCAGGACATCCGTATCACCAAGCAGAAGCCGTCCTGCTTCTTCGGCACCATCTTCATGAGCCACCTGAACTTCCTGGACGTGGACACGCTGATCCTGGTGGGCTGCACCTCGTCGGGGTGCCTGCGCGCCACGACGGTGGACGCCTATTCGTACAACTTCAAGGTCATCATTCCTGAAGAGGCGGCGTTCGACCGCTTCCAGGCCAGCCACGCCATGAGCCTGTTCGATCTGAACTGCAAGTATGCCGACGTGATTCCGTCGCGCGAGGTGCAGGACTACCTGCGCAACCTGCCCGCGCCTGCTGGCGCGGACCAGGCCTGAAGCGCGGCAGGGGGCGCGCGCCATGACCGTGACTGCCGCTGGACCGCTGCCGGTCTACCTGCTGACGGGCTTCCTGGGCAGCGGCAAGACCACGCTGCTGTCGCGCCTGGTGCGCAGCCCGCGCTTTGCCGACACAGCGGTGATCATCAACGAGTTCGGCGAGATCGGCCTGGACCACATGCTGGTGGGCCGCGCCGACGACAGCGACGTGGTGCTGCTGGATTCAGGCTGCCTCTGCTGCGCCGCTACCAGTTCGCTGCAGGACACGCTGGAGTCGCTCTATTACCGGCGCCAGCGCGGGGAGATTCCCGCTTTCACGCGGGTGGTGGTGGAAACCTCCGGACTGGCGGATCCCTGCCCGGTCATCAACACGCTGGCGGCGGATCCGCTGATCGCCCGCCATTACCGTTTCGGCGGCGTGGTGGCGACGGCCGACGCGCTGCATGGCATGGTGACGCTGGACGCCTATCGCGAAGCCAGTACCCAGATCGCCATCGCCGACCGGATCGCGTTGACCAAGACCGATCTGGCCGATGAAGCCGCCATTGAGGCGCTACGGTCTGCGCTGCGCGGTTACAACGCCAGCGCGCCCATCCGCGCGGTGTCGCCCGATACCGTGGACGAGGACGCGCCGGCGCTGTTTGATGGACTGCGCCCCGAGCATCTGGAC
>NZ_DATCUY010000693.1:0-4356 GCF_036567245.1 Achromobacter sp.
CTGTGCCGCGCTGATCGGCACCGGCCCGCAGGCCGTCACCCAGTTGGCCGCGCTGGCCGCCGTGCGCGATCTGCGCCGCGTGCGCGTCTACAGCCCCACGCCGGAAAAGCGCCGCGCCTTTATCGCCAGCGTGCAAGGCAAGTATCGATTCGAGGTCGAGGAAGCATCCAGCCTGGAGCAGGCGCTGGCCGGCGCGGAAATCGTCACCTTGATCACGCGCGCCGTCGAACCTTTCGTCGACGCGGCCATGCTGGCCGACTGCAGGCACCTGAACGCCGTGGGCGCGATCCTGCCGGCCAAGGCCGAATTCGCGCAGGACGTGTTCGAGCGCGCGGACCGAGTGGTGGTGGACGACATGGAGAACGCGCGCCGCGGCTCGCGTGAACTGCGCGAGCGCTACGGCGCCGACGGCGCGCCGTGGCAGGGCGTTACGGTGCTGAGCGATCTGCTCGCCGCCGACGCAGGCCGCCCGCAGGACGCGCGGCTGACGATCTTCAAGGGCATGGGCATGGGCTTGTCCGACCTGGCGATGGCGCGGGTGGTGTACGAGCACGCCCGCGACCATGGCCTGGGCGTGGCGCTGCCGCCGCAGACCCGCGAGAACCTGCTGCTGTCGCAGCCCTGAACCGAATCCGCATCACCAGACAGCCGGCGCGAGGCGCCGGCGGCAAGAGGAGACCCCATGTTCGTCGATGTCAGCGGCGCCAGTCCGCGGGAACAAAACAAATGGCAGTCCATCGTCATCCCCAAAGAGGATATCGATCTTGAGATCGCGCGCCTGACGGACGCGCCCCGGCCGGACAACGGCCGCCGCGCGTCCCTCATCGTGCACCCTGAAGCCACGGCGCCGGGTCTGGGCCTGGCCCCGGGAACGGACGTCACCGTCAATGTGGTCAATCCGGGCGAGAGCACCTACAACCTGCGCAAGAACTCCAACATGCTGGAGATCTGTATCAGCGGCGAGGGCGTGGCCACGGTGGCCGGGCGCGACATCCGCGTGGGGCACTGGGACGTATGGAACACCCCCGCCATGCAGGTGCATTCCTACCGTAACGAGGGCAAGACGCCGTGGGTGCGGCTGTCGTACTCCAACGCGCCGTTGCTGGAAAAGCTGGAGATCCACTACGTCGAGGAATTCGAGGGCGGCGTGCCGCCGGCCGACGCCAACACCAAGCCGGTGCCGCCGCGCGCGCCGGATGCGGCCCGTTCGCGCGACCTGGCGCTGCGCGAGCAGATCACGCCTGAAGGCGCCTGGCTGCTGGGCTACGAATGGCTGATCGACATCGAGGTGCTGGAGTCCAAGGCCCTGCACTGGCCCTGGGCCGCGGTCTCGCGCCAGCTGCCCAGCGTCGAGGACATGGCGCGCGGCTACAACGGCCGCCGCCTGTTCGTGCTGTACAACCCCGCGACCGAACGCCGCATCGGCACCACGCACAGCTTCTTCGCCACCATTTCCTCGTCGCCGCCGGACAACCACCACGTGCCGCACCGCCACAGTTCGTCGGCCATCAACTATTACCTGCGCGGCAACGGCTACAGCAAGGTCAACGGCACGCGGCTGGACTGGAAGGCTGGCGACCTGATCCTGTCGGCGCCGGGCTGGGCCATGCACTCGCATCACTCGGGCACGGAGACTACCTCCGCGCTGACGGTGCAGGACCACCCGCTGCAGATCGCCATGGAGTCGCTGATCTGGCAGGAGCGCATGCAGGAACCCATCCTGGCGCTGGGCAGCCAGAGCGGCTTCGAAAGCAACCGCGCGCAGCTGGCTGCGACGCCGCGATAGCACGCGATTTCCTAGAACCGATACCTGGATCCGCAATGACCATGACTGAAATTTCCGACACCCCGGCGTTGCGCGCGCGCCTGCGGGACTTCTACGACGACTACGCCTACTGCCTGGACGAAGACCGGCTGGAGGACTGGCCCGGCTTCTTCACGGAAGACTGCCACTATCGCGTGCTGTCGCGCGAGAACCATGACGCCGGCCTGCCGCTGGGCCTGATCTATTGCATGAACAAGAACATGGTGCGCGACCGTGTCACCGCCTTGCGCGAAACCACCATGTTCGAACCGCGTTCGCTGCGCCACTTCGTCAGCGGCGTGCGCGTGCTGGAAGTGCAGGGCGATCACATCGTGGCGCAGGCCAACTTCGCCGTGATGGAGTCGCTGTCCGACCGGGAACCCACCTTGAACATGGTGGGCCGCTACCTGGACGTGCTGCGCGTAACGCCCGAGGGCCTGGCCTTCAGCCGCCGCGACTGCGTGTACGACAACTACCGCGTGCGCACCTCGCTCATCGTTCCCATCTGAATCCGCCCCGAGGATACCTGTCATGACCTGTTCCCACACCACCGTGCCGGAGGCTCCGGCGGCGGCTCCCATCCATATCGAACGCCGCTGGCCCAAGGAGGGCTATACGCGCATCCCCAATTGGGTCTACACCGATCCCGCCATCTTCCAGAAGGAAATGGACGTGTTCTTCGGCGGCAAGACCTGGAACTACGTGGGTCTGGAATGTGAAGTGCCCGAAGTCGGCTGCTACAAGCGCAACTGGATCGGCAACCGCCCCGTGGTCATGGTCCGCAACGCAGAAGGCGAGATCAACGTGCTGGAGAACCGCTGCGCCCACCGCGGCGCGCAGATCTGCTGGCAGAACACCGGCCAAGTGGAAGATTTCACCTGCCCTTACCACCAGTGGAACTATGACCTGAACGGCAACCTGCAGGGCGTGCCGTTCCGCAGGGGCGCCATGGGCCGTGGCGGCATGCCGCGCGACTTCGATCCCAAGCAGAACGGCATCCGCAAGCTGCGCAGCGTGAACCGCGGCGGTTCGATCTGGGCCACCTTCGCCGAGGACGCGCCCAGCTTCGAAGAGTATTGCGGCCCCGAAGTGCTGGCCGAGATCGACCACATGCTGCCGGGCAAGCCGCTCAAGCTGCTGGGCTACAGCCGTCAGCTGATCCCCAGCAACTGGAAGATGTACCTCGAGAACCTGAAGGATCCGTACCACGCCACGCTGCTGCACACCTTCTACATCACCTTCGGCCTGTGGCGCGCGGACTCCAAGTCCGAGTGCATCCCCACCGGCGGCGGCGCGCACAGCGTGATGGTGTCGCACAACGAGGGCAAGAAGAAGTCCGAGGCCACCACGGAAATGAGCCGCTTCCGCGACGACCTCGAATTGCTGGACCTGGAGACGGTGACGCCGCGCGCCGAGTTCAATCGTGGCCGCGTCGGCGGCGCCTGGGTGTTCCCCGCCGCGCAGTTCGGCATCCAGGCCAACTCGCTCAAGACCCGCCATGTCATTCCGCGCAGCCCCACCGAGCACGAGCTGGTGTTCACCTACTACGGCTACGAGGACGACGACGAGGAGATGACCCGCCTGCGCCTGAAGCACGCCAACCTGCTGGGTCCCGCCGGCTTCGTGTCGATGGACGACAGTGAAATGCTGAACCAGGTGCAGATCGGCGTCACCGGCTACCCGGAGGCACGCGGCATCGTCGAGATGGGTGGCCGCGATACCGAGCCCGCCGACTACATGGTGACCGAGGTGCTGATCCGGTCCTTCTACGACTACTACCGCCAGGCGATGGGGCTGTGAGCATGGATACCTGGAAACCGGTAGCGATGGTGTCGGACATTTCGCCCGACACCGGCACCCTGCGCGTGGTGCATGAGGGCGAGGGCGTCTGCCTCTACGACCTGCAGGGCGATATCTGCGCCACGCAGGACCGCTGCCCGCACGGCAATGCCAGCCTGGCCGATGGCTACCTGGAGGACGGCACCATTGAATGCCCGCTGCACCAGGGCGTCTTCGACATCCGCACCGGCAAGCCGCAATGCCCGCCCGTCACGACGGACCTGCGCCGCTACGAGGTGCGGGTGGAGGCGGGTACCGTCTACCTGAAGGCGGAGGCAGCATGAGCTCGGCCGCCATCGTGGTGGTCGGCGCCGGCCAGGCGGGTGGCTGGGCCGCGGCGACCTTGCGCGAGCGTGGCTACGAAGGCCGCATCGTGCTGCTGGGCGATGAGCCTCACGCGCCTTACGAACGTCCGCCGCTGAGCAAGGCGGTGCTGGGCGGTCAGGCCGTGCCCGAAAGCACCGAGCTGTTTTCGGCCGAGCGGCTGGCCGCGCTGCGCATCGAGTTCCAGCCGGGCGTGGCGGCGGCGCGGTTGCGCGTGGCCGACAGGCAGGTGGATACCTCGGACGGCGGCTGCGTTGCCTATGACAAGCTGATCTTGTGCATGGGCGGCAGGCCGATAGTGCCTGCGCTGCCGGGCGTGGATGGTCCGGGCGTGCATGTGCTGCGTACCCGCGGCGACGCCCTGCGCCTGCGCGCCAGCCTGGGGCCGG
>NZ_DATCUY010000694.1:0-18512 GCF_036567245.1 Achromobacter sp.
CGCCAAGCGTGCAGTTCGGATCCCGCTTGTCTTTCAGTGCCGACTTGCATCTGGCGAATCTCCGATCTTATTATCCGCGCTACTAAGGCGGGACTACCGCCACTGGATACACATGAATAAAACGCTGATTATTGCCGAGAAGCCCTCGGTGGCCCTTGATATATCACGCGCCTTGGGAGGCTTTGCGCGCGAGGGCGACTATTTTGAAAGCGAACGTTACGTACTGGCGTCCAGCATCGGCCACTTGCTGAGCTTGGTCGCGCCCAACGATCCGGTCAAGGGGAAGTGGAGCTTCACGCACCTGCCCGTAATTCCGCCGGAATTCGAACTGGGCCCCACCGACAAGAAGTCGGCCGAACGCCTGAAGCTGCTGGTCCGCCTGGCCAAGCGCAAGGATGTGGATTCGATCATCAACGCCTGTGACGCGGGACGCGAGGGCGAACTGATCTTCCGCTACATCATTCAGTATGCGGGCGTGAAAAAACCGATCCAGCGCCTGTGGCTGCAATCGATGACGCAGGCCGCCATCCGCGAAGCCTTCGCCAACCTGCGCGACGACGTGCAGCTCAAGCCGCTGGAAGCCGCCGCCCGCTCGCGCGCCGAAGCCGACTGGCTGGTCGGCATCAACGGCACGCGCGCCATGACCGCCTTCAACAGCAAGGACGGCGGCTTCTTCAAGACGCCGGTGGGCCGCGTGCAGACGCCCACGCTGGCGATCGTGGCCGAGCGCGAAGAGCGCATCCGCCGCTTCGTGCCCCGCGACTACTGGGAAGTGCGCGCCACCTTCATCGCCGCCGCCGGCCTGTACGAAGGCCGCTGGATCGACCCGCAATTCAAGAAAGACGACCGCGACCCGGAAAAGCGCGAATCGCGCCTGTGGTCGGCCGCCGCCGCGCAAAGCGTGGTGGCCGCCTGCCGCGACCAGCCGGGCAACGTCACGGAAGAATCCAAGCCGTCGACCCAGATGTCGCCGGCCCTGTACGACCTGACGTCGTTGCAGCGCGAGGCCAACGGCCGGTTCGGCTTTTCGGCCAAGACCACGCTGTCGCTGGCCCAGACCCTGTACGAACGCCACAAGGCGTTGACCTACCCGCGTACCGATTCGCGCTACCTGCCCGAGGATTACATCGCCACGGTGCAGGAAACCATGCGCGCGCTGGCCAAGGGCGGCTCCAACGCCGTGGGCGGCCTGTCGCGCCACGCGGAAACCGTGGTCGGCAATCAATGGGTCAAGCCGAACCGCCGCATCTTCGACAACAAGAAGGTGTCGGACCACTTTGCCATCATCCCCACGCTGCAGATCCCGCACGACCTGAGCGAGGCCGAGGCCAAGCTGTACGACCTGGTGCTCAAGCGCTTCCTGGCGGTGTTCTTCCCCGCCGCGGAATACCGCGTCACCACCCGCATGACCGAAGTGCAGGGGCACCGCTTCCGCACCGACGGCAAGGTGCTGGTCAACCCCGGATGGCTGGCCGTCTACGGCAAGGAAGCCCAGGGCGAAGACGCCAACCTGGTACCCGTGGCGGACGGCGAAACCGTGCGCACCGAGGACGTGGAAGCCGTCGGCCTCACCACCAAGCCCCCGGCTCGCTTCAACGAAGGCACGCTGCTGTCGGCCATGGAAGGCGCCGGCAAGCTGGTGGACGACGAAGAGCTGCGCGAAGCCATGTCCGAGCGCGGCCTGGGCACGCCGGCCACGCGCGCCGCCATCATCGAAGGCCTGCTCAACGAGGTCTACTTGCGCCGCGAAGGCCGCGACCTGGTGCCCACCGCCAAGGCGCGCCAGCTGATGACGCTGCTGTCCGGCCTGGACGTGACCGAGCTGACCTCGCCGGAACTCACCGGCGAATGGGAGCACAAGCTCAAGCAGATCGAGCAGGGCGGCCTGGGCCGCGAGGCCTTCATGCGCGAGATCGCGCAGATGACCCAGGTTATCGTCAAGCGCGCCAAGGAATACGAGCGCGACACGGTGCCGGGCGACTACGCCACGCTGCAGACGCCGTGCCCCAAGTGCGGCGCCGTGGTGAAGGAAAACTATCGCCGCTTCGCCTGCACCGCCTGCGACTTCTCCATCGGCAAACACCCGGGCGGCCGCACCTTCGAGCTGCCGGAAGTCGAAGAGCTGCTGGCCAAGCGCGAGATCGGCCCGCTGCAAGGCTTCATCAGCAAGATGGGCCGGCCGTTCGCCGCCATCCTGCGCATCAGCGATGAATTCAAGCTGGAGTTCGACTTCGGCCAGAGCGACGAAGACGACAACGAGGCCGTGGACTTCTCCGGCCACACGCCGGTGGGTTCGTGCCCCAAGTGCCAGTCGCGCGTGTTCGAGCACGGCATGAGCTATGTCTGCGAAAAATCCGTCGGCCCCGAAAAGAGCTGCGATTTCCGTTCGGGCAAGGTCATCCTGCAGCAGGAGATCTCGCGCGAGCAGATGGAAAAGCTGCTGACCAACGGCCGCACCGACCTGCTCGACGGCTTCGTCTCCAGCCGCACCAACCGCAAGTTCAAGGCCTTCCTCGTCCGCCAGCCGGACGGCAAGATCGGCTTCGAGTTCGAGCCGCGTCCTGAAAAGCCGGGCCGCGCACCGGCCAAGACGGCTGCAAAAACCGCGACCAAGACCGCCGCCAAGAAAGCGCCGGCCAAGAAGGCCGCGGTGAAGAAGACCGCAACCAAGACGGCCACGAAAACGGCCGCCAAGAAAGCGGTGAAGAAGGCAGCGCCGAAAAAGACCGCCGCATAGCAGAGGAGCCACGCCTCTTCCGCTTATCGCGCACAACGCCCGGGCAACCGGGCGTTTTCCATTGTTGGACGCCAGTTGCTGGGGTATTGTCTACGCCAAACCGCTGCAACCAGACCTATTCCGAGGACGACATGAGCAACAGCCCCGACTCCACCACCCGCCGCCGCGTGCTGGCCGCCGCAGGCGCGCTGGCCGGCATCAGCCTCATCAACGGCCGTGTTGCGTTCGCGCAGCCCAAGCTGGGCCGCGTGGTCTACGGCCAGGGCAGCATCGACCCGTTCTTCGCTGCGGGCTACGTCGCGCTGAAGAAGGGCTATTTCGGCGAGGGCGGGCTGGAAGTCGAGTACCTGAATTCGCAGAGCGGTCCGCGCACCAACCAGCTGCTGGCCGCGGGCCAGATCGTGTTCGGCGCCACCGCCGCCACGGCCGCCCCCGCGCTGACGCTGGCCGGCAAGCCCGCCACGCTGGTGTTCGGCTTCGACCGCAAGCTCACCTACGCCAACGTCATCGTGCGTCGCGAGGACTTCGAAAGCGGCAAGATCAAGTCGCTGAAGGACCTGGCCGGCAAGCGCGTGGGCGCCACCCAGCCACAGTCCAGCACCTGGCTGATGGCGCTGTACCTGATGCAGAAGGCCGGCGTGGCCGACAAGGTGGACATCCGCCCGTTGGGCGACCTGGCCACCATGCTGGGCGCGCTCAAGACCGGTTCCGTGTCCGCCAGCATGGCCACCATGTCCATGATGGAACAGGCCCAGCAGGAAGGCTGGGGCGTGCCCATCTTCGACGCCACCACAGAAAGCTCGTGGAACGAATTCATGGGCGGCGACGTGCCCGGCATCGCGGCCCTGACCCTGCAGGACACCATCCAGAAGCGCCCCGAAGTGGTGCAGGCCTTCGTGACCGGCCTGGTCCGCGCGCAGGACTTCATCAGCGCCAACAGCGCCGCGGCCGTCACCGACGCCATCTACGACGATTACCTGAACGCCTTCCCCCGCGCCGCCATCGAGAAGACGCTGGGCGTCTACAAGGAAACGGTGTTCCTGAAGGACAACATCATTACCCAGGACGCCTATGACCGCATGACGGCCATCATGGGCGACGGCCGCCAGTTCTCCAACGACGAGATCAAGACCGTGCCCTACGACCGTTGCGTGAACATGGGCTTCGTGCGCCGCGCCCGGGGCCTTTGATGATCACGCTGGACAAGGTGGGCAAGGCCTACCAGACGCGCCAGACCACCACGCATGCGGTGGGCGAGGTCAGCCTGACGATCCCGGAGGGCGAGTTCGTCTCCATCGTCGGCCCCTCGGGCTGCGGCAAGAGCACGCTGCTGAACATGATCGCGGGCTTTCTGCGCCCGACCACCGGCACCATCCGCGTGGACGGCCGCGTGGTCGACGGACAGGTGCCGCCGGCGCTGGGGTACATCTTCCAGAAGGACACGCTGCTGCCCTGGTTCAGCGTAAGAAAGAACGTGGCGCTGGGCCTGAAGTTCCAGGGTGTGTCCGCCGACAAGATCGAGCGCCGCGTGGCCGAACTGCTGGAAATGGGCCACCTGAGCCAATTCGCCGACGCCTTTCCGCACCAGCTGTCGGGCGGCATGCGGCGGCGCGTGGCGCTCTTGATGAGCCTGGCGGTCGAGCCCCGCATCCTGCTGCTGGACGAGCCCTTCGGCGCACTGGACACCCACACCAAGACGCACCTGCACCGCGAACTGATCGAGATCTGGCGCAAGCTGGGCCAGACCATCGTCATGGTCACGCACGACCTGGACGAAGCCATCCTGCTGTCCGACCGCGTGGTGGTGTTGTCCGGTCCGCCCAGCCGCGTGCTGCTGGACGAGCGCATCGAAATCCCGCATCCGCGCGACGTCTTCACGCTGCGCGAAACGCCGCAGTTCGTGACCCACGTGCAAAGCCTTTGGAGCGTGCTGGGACAGCAGTTCCGCGCCGCCGCTTGAACCAATACGCGTCATGACCACGACTGATTCCGCCGATTCCCTGCAGGACCAGCTGCGGCTGGACCGCCGCGCCAGCATCGCGCGCCGGCTGCGCATCACGCTGTGGCAAGTGCTGATTCTTGCCATCATCCTGGGCTCCTGGGAAACGCTCACGCGCATCCCCTGGTTCACCCAGAACACCCTGTTCGATCCCTTCTTCATCAGCCAGCCTTCGCGCGTGGCCGTGCGCCTGTGGGAATGGCTGCAGCCCGGCCCGCGCTCGGTCTGGCCGCATTTATGGCTGACCCTGCAGGCCACCATGGTGGGGCTGCTGGTGGGCGTGGGCAGCGGCTTCGTGGTGGGCATGACGCTCAGCCGCAGCCGCTTCCTGGCCGACGTCTTCAACCCCTTCATCGTGGCGTTCAACTCGATGCCGCGCATCGCCTTCGTGCCGCTCATCACCATGTTCTTCGGACTGGGCCTGGCCTCCAAGGTGGTGACGTCGTGGTTCGTGGTGTTCTTCCTGGTGTTCTTCAACACCTACAAGGGCGGACGCAGCGTGGAACGCGAACTGGTGGACTTCTGCCGCACGCTGGGCGGCTCGCCGCGCCAGATCCTGTGGCGGGTGCGTATCCCGACCGCGGCCGCGTGGACCTTCGCGGCCTTGCCCAACGCCATCAGCTTCGCGCTGATCGGCGTGGTGCTGGCGGAGTTCGTCGGCTCCACCACGGGCATGGGCTATCTGATGATCACCGCGCTGGCGACGCTGAACGCCACCGACATGTTCGCGGCGGTGACGCTGCTGTCCATCGTCGGCATCGCGCTGGTTTATTGTGTGACCTGGCTGGAACGGCGGCTGCTGCACTGGGCGCCGGAGTTCCGGGAATAGGTAGATCCCCCCGCAGCGCTGCGCCCTTCGCCCCAGGAGGGCGCAGCTGCGGACTGGCGGAGCCGGATCCGCACCGCCCTGATTGAGACGAAGCACTTTGGACGACTGACATGAATACGCTGCCGTATTTGCGCAACTTCGACCTGACGGGACAGGTCGCCCTGGTCACAGGTTCTGCCCGCGGGCTGGGCTTCTGCATCGCGCGGGCATTGGCCGGCTGCGGCGCGCGCGTGCTGATCAACGGCCGCAACGCCGAGGCCGTCGCGGCCGCGGCGGGTGAACTGTCTGCCGCCGGCCTGGACGCGCATCCGCTGCCGTTCGACATCAGCGACGACGCCGCCATGGAACGCGCTTTCCTGGACATAGACCGCGACCACCGCCGCCTGGACATCCTGGTGAACAACGTCGGCGCGCGCAACCGCAAGACCCTGCGCGACACCAGCCCCGCCGAGATCCGCGAGCTGATCGACACCGATATGGTCGCCGGCATGCTGCTGGCCAAGTTCGCCGCCGAGCGCATGGTGCGCCAGGGCAGCGGCCGCTTGATCGCGATCACCTCGGTGGTGGGCGAACTGGCGCGCGCGGGCGATGCGGTCTATCCCGCGGCCAAGCAGGGCCTGACGGGCATGGTGCGCGCGCTGGCCGCGGAATTCGGCGGCTACGGCATCACCAGCAACGCCATCGCGCCGGGCACCTTCGCCACCGAAACCAATGCGGAGATGGTGGCTGACCCCGCGGTCGGCCCGCGGATCGCCGAGCGCAATCCCATGGGCCGCTGGGGTGAACCGGAGGAAATCGCGGGCGCCGCCGTGTTCCTGGCGTCACCGGCGGCGTCATATGTGAATGGGCACGTGCTGGTGGTGGACGGCGGCTTGTCCATCCAGTTTTGAAGCGAACCGATGGGCTGCTCCCGCAGCCCATCGGCGATCAGGTCGTCTCGTCCTGATACCAGACGCCTTCGGCCAGCATCATTTTCTGATGCCCATGGCCTGCCGGCATCATCGGGAAGCAGTTCTCCTGCGCCGTCACCGCCACGTCCAGGAAGTAGGGACCGTCATGCGCCAGGCATTCGGCCAGCGCCGCGTCCAGCTGCGCCGGATCGTCCACCCGGGCCGCGCCCCAGCCGAAGGCGCGCGCCAGCGCCACGAAATCGGGCAGGGAGGCGTTGTAGCTATGGCTGTAGCGTCCGCCATGGATCAGCTCCTGCCACTGCCGCACCATGCCCATGTAGCCGTTGTTGCACAGCACGACCTTGACGGGCGTCTGGTGCTGCATGGCGGTGGACAGTTCCTGGATGTTCATCAGCACTGATGCATCGCCGCTGACGCAGACCACGGTCTTGTCCGGGTGTCCGACCTGCGCGCCGATCGCGGCGGGCACGCCATAACCCATGGTGCCCGCGCCGCCGGAGGTCAGCCAACGGTTGGGCTTGTCGAAACGCAGGTACTGCGCGGCCCACATCTGGTGCTGGCCCACGTCGGTCGAGACAATGGCATCGCGGTCCGCCAGCGCGGTGTTCAGGCGCGACATCAGGTGCTGCGGCAGGATCGCGTCGGCGGCCGGGGTGTAGCCCAGGCAGTCCTGGGCGCGCCAGGCGGCGATGCGCTTGTACCAGGGCGCCAGGCGCGCCGCGTCCATGGGCTCATCGCCGAGTTCGGCGCGCAAGGCGCGCACCAGCGGCAGGCAATCGCCCACCAGCGCCACGTCCACGCGCACCACCTTGTTGATGGAGGCCGGGTCGATGTCGATGTGGATCTTGCGTGCATGCGGGCAGAATTCCGACAGCTTGCCGGTGATGCGGTCATCGAAGCGGGCGCCGATGCAGACCACCAGGTCGGCGTTGTGCATGGCCAGGTTGGCCTCGACCGTGCCGTGCATGCCCAGCATGCCGACGAACTGCGGATCGGACGCGGGGAACGCACCCAGGCCCATCAGAGTCAGGGTGCAGGGCGCGCCGGTATGGCGCACCAGGTCCGTGTACGCCTCGCAGGCCTCGGGGCCGGCATTCACCAGCCCGCCACCGCCGTAGAAGATGGGCCGCTTGGCCTGAGCGATCAGCGCGGCGGCGCGGCGCACGGCCGACTGCGGCAGCTTGGGCGCCAGCTTGCCCGCCTGGCGGCGCGCGCGCAGCGCGGCCAGCCTCTGTTGCGAGGGCTCGGCATCGTCATCCGCGTCGCGCGGAACAGCCAACTGCACGTCCTTGGGAAAATCCAGCAACACCGGGCCTGGGCGGCCCTGGCGGGTCAGCTCAAAGGCGCGGGCGACAACAGCGGCCACGTCGTCTACCGCCCGGACCTGGGTATTCCACTTGGTCACCGAACGCGAGATGCCGATGGCGTCACATTCCTGGAAAGCGTCGGTGCCGATGGCCGCCGTCGCGACCTGGCCGCTGATACAGAGCACCGGGATCGAATCGCACATGGCGTCCAGCAGGCCGGAAGTGGTGTTGGCCATGCCTGGGCCGGACGTGACGAAGACCACGCCCGTACGGCCGGTGCTGCGGGCGTAGCCCTCGGCGGCGTGCACGGCGGCCTGCTCGTGGCGCACCAGCACATGGCGCAGGCGCGGCTCGGCGTAGAGGGCGTCGTACAACGGCAGCACCGCGCCCCCGGGATAGCCGAAGACGGTATCCACGCCGTGGGCAATCAGCGTGTCGAGCAGAATTTTCGCCCCGTTGTGAGCGGGGCGATCAGTGGCGGCAAGCGCGGCGGCGGCGGTGGGGTGCAGGCGATCGTTCATGCTATCTATCTTATTCGTAGATCGGAAGAATATTTATCTTCTTTTCCACGAATAACCGATAGACGGAGTAAATTTATCTTTGATTTGAAGGAATCAAAGAAAATGAACCTGGACAAGTTTGATCTCGCCATATTGAAGGTGCTGCAGGACAACGCGCGCGCCAGCCTGAACGACATCGGCGCCGCCGTGGGCCTGTCGTCCACGCCGTGCTGGAACCGCATCAAGCGCATGGAAAGCGCCGGGGTGATCCGCGGCTATACCGTGGACATCGACCCGGCCAGCCTGGGCTTCATGGACACGGTGATCGTCCACGTCACGCTGGAGAGCCACAGCGAGGAGACGCTGTACGAGTTCGGCCGGGCGCTGGCGCAGATTCCCGAGGTCCTGGAAGCCTTCCTGGTCTCGGGCGACTACGACTATTACATCCGCATCGCCGTGCGCGACACCCGCGACTACGAGCGGCTGCTGCGTGAACAGCTCTACCGCATCCCCGGCATCCGGCACAGCAAATCCTGCTTCGTGCTGCGCCGGTTGAAGGAAACCAAGCTGCCGCTGACCGGCATGGCGGAATAGGCGCGCCTCAGCGCAGCACGAAGTCCACCGGCTCGGCGGGTTCGGGCAGGGGCCGCACGCCCAGGCCTTCCAGGAGGTCGATCTCGATCACGCGGGCCAGCGCCGACAGCGGCAGGTCATTCTCATCCGAGCCGAACGGGTCTTCCAGTTCGTCGCCCACCGCGTCCAGGCCGAAGAAGGTATAGGCCACGATGGTGACGGCCGCCGGCATCATGTATTCCAGCGTGCCCACCAAGCCGAAAGGCAGCAACAGGCAGAACAGCCAGGCCGTGCGATGCAGCAGCAGGGAATAGGCGAAGGGCGAAGGCGTGAACTTGATGCGCTCGCAGGCCGCCTGGATGGCGGCGCAGGCGGCCACGCGCTGGGTCAGCGCCTGATACAGGATGTCGGTCAGTTCGCCGCGCCGCAGGCAGGCCGCCAGGTCGCGGTTGATGGCCATGAGCAGCGCATCGGGCACATTGCGGCAGCCTGCCAGAATCTCGGCTTCGTCCTGCTGCACCCAGGGGCGCGCAGCAGCAGCCATGTCTTCCTGGCGCAGCCGCGCCGCCAGCGCGTAGCCGAAGCCGATGCAACGGCGCACGATGCGTTCCTGCACCGGGTTGGCGGTGCTGGCCGCCAGCAGCACCGCACTTTCGCGCGCCAGGCTGCGCGCCTGCACGATCAGTTCGCCCCATTGCTTGCGCGCTTCCCACCAGCGGTCGTAGCAGACGTTGTTGCGAAAGCCCATGAACACGGACAGGGCCAGGCCGAACAGCGAAAACGGCACCGCGGACAAGTGGGCGGGCGAGAACCATGCCTGGTGGTACATCCACACCACTAGGCAGGACAACGCCGTGATGACCAGGATGCGGCTGAGGATCCGAGGGATGATGGAGCCGCGCAAGACAAAGAACAAAGCCAGCGCGGAAGGACGCGGACGGACAATCATGGTGCGTAACCGGGGAGGAACAGGGCGGCGCACACTATACGCCCATCAAGCTGTCAAAAACGCGCCGATATAATTCTGTTTCGTCTCACCGCCACTTCCACTGATCAATGACCAACGAAGACACTCCGATCAAGCCCTGGTATGCCGTCCGCCGCTCCAAGCTGCACGGCAACGGCGTCTTCGCCGCGCGCAAGATTCCCGCAGGCACGCGCATCGTCGAGTACGGCGGCGAACGCATCAGCGCCAAGGAAGCCGACCGCCGCCATCCGACCAATCCGGACGATCCCTTCCACACCTTCTTCTTCGCGCTCAGCTCCGGCCGCGTGATCGACGGCGGCGACAACGGCAACGACGCCCGCTGGATCAACCATTCCTGCGAACCGAACTGCGAGGCGCAGGAAGGCAAGCACGGCAAGCGCGTCTACATCGTCGCGCTGCAGGATATCCCGCGCGGCACCGAGCTGTCGTACGACTACGGTCTGGTGCTGGACGGCCGCATCACCAAGAAACTGAAGGAAGGCTACCGCTGCCTCTGCGGCACGCCGCCTTGCCGCGGCACGATGCTGGCGCTGCCGGCCAAAAAGAAAAAGAAAGACACGGCCGACCAGCCCGAAACCGTCGAAACGGCCTCCTGATCCTGGCGGGGTCGGACCCCGCCTTCTGCCGAAGACCCCAGGCGCGGCCGGCGTATTCCGGCTCTGGCCGCGGACAGGCGTACAATCCTCCAGGTCGTTAACACGACATGCAGTACGTCTTCAGGGCGGGGTGTAATTCCCCACCGGCGGTATGCCATGCAATGTGGCGAGCCCGCGAGCGCCCGGCGTCCTTCACGGATACCGGGGTCAGCAGATCTGGTGAGATGCCAGGGCCGACGGTCATAGTCCGGATGAGAGAAGATGTGCCGGCACAACGGTAGCACCGGGCGCACCCGCGCCTGGACTGCCGTATTGCGTTCGGCTGTCGAGTAGCCCTGAAACGTTTTTCGCCCCTATTAACTTGCGAGAGCGTTTCAAATGTCCAACGTTACCCTTACCCCGCAGTCCCCCATCCCCAGCCTGGCATCGCAGCCTTTCGCCGCTCGTTTGCAGCGCGCCCTGCATCATCTGCGCCTGGGCCGTCCCGTCATCCTCATGGACGATTTCGACCGCGAGAACGAGGCCGACCTGATCGTGGCCGCCGACAAGCTGACGGTACCTGTCATGGCCCAACTGATCCGCGACGGCAGCGGCATCGTCTGCCTCTGCCTGCCCGGCGCAACCCTGGACCGGCTGGAGCTGCCGCCCATGGTCCAGCGCAACCAGAGCCGCTTTGCCACCGCCTTCACGGTTTCCATCGAGGCGCGCGAAGGCGTCAGCACCGGCGTGTCGGCCGTGGATCGCGTCACCACTATCCGCGCCGCCATCTCGCCGTCCGCGCAAAGCGAGGACATCGTCAGCCCGGGCCACGTGTTCCCGCTGCGCGCCCAGCCGGGCGGCGTGCTGACCCGCCGCGGCCACACCGAAGGCTCGGTGGACCTGGCGGTGCTGGCCGGCCTGCGTCCGGCCGGCGTGCTGTGCGAGTTGATGAACGCCGACGGCACCATGATGCGCGGCGCCGCCCTTGAGCGCTACGCCGCCCAGCATGGACTGGTGGCGCTGACCATCGCCGAACTGGCCGACCATCTGCAACAGCTGAAGGACGGCCAGGCCGAAGCGATCGACGACGAAGTGCTGGAGATGGCCGCGACGGTCTGATCCTTGCGCAGGCGGCGCCGGGTCCGGCGCCGCCCAGTATTTCAGCGCCGTCCCTTGAGCGCCATGGCGACGACCATCGCCGCCAGCGCGCACGCACCGCCCATCGCATACACCGCGCCATAGCCTTGCTCGCCGGCCAGCCAGCCGGCCGCAGGGCTGCTCAGTCCCAAAGCCACGTCCAGGAAGGCCACATACGCTCCCATGGCCGCGCCCCGGCTTGCCGCGGGCACGCGCCGCACGGCTTCGACGCCGAAGGCGGGGAATGCCAGCGAGTAGCCCGCGCCCGTCAGCAGCGCGCCCGCAAAGGCCCAGGCCGGCGTGGCTCCAGTCCAGATCAGCCATTGCCCCACGGCTTCAATCAGCACGCACACCAGCGCCACACGCGCGCCGCCCAGCTTGTCCGGCAGGCCGGCAAAGAACACGCGGGCCAGGATGAAGCCCACGCCAAACGCGGTGAAAATCCACGCAGCGCCGTCCCAGCCGCGCTGCGAGAACAGCAGGCTCACGAACGCGGTGATCACGCCGAAGCCAACGCTGGCCAGCGCCAGGCCCGCGCCGGGCAGCAGCACCAGACCCAGCACTTTGTAGAAAGGCGTGCGCCCGCCGCCTGCCGCGCGCACCCCGCGCAACGGCAACACCAGTGCCAGGGCTGCGAGCGGAATCAGCGCCGTGGCCCAGGCGATGCCCGCAAAGCCGGTGACGCCGTAGAGCCGCATGCCGGCGGGCGCACCGAGCGCATAGGCGCCGTAGATCGCCACGCCGACCCAGGCCATCACACGGCCCGCATTCTGCGGCCCCACGCGGCCCACGCCCCAGCTCAGCGCGCCAGTAACGATAAGGCTCTCGGCGCAGCCCATCAGCGCGCGTCCGGCCAAGAGCGCGGCCAGCGCCGCCTGCGGCCGCGCCGACAGATCGTCGGCCAAGAGATAGAACAGGCCCGCGATGGAGCCCAGCACGAAGCCGCCCACCACCTCGCGCTTGGCGCCGCGGCGGTCGGCCAGCGAACCCGCATAGGCGCGCGACAGCAAGGCGGCGGCGAACTGCAGGCCCGCCACCACGCCGACGACCAGCGCGCCCAACGCCAGCGTGCCGTCTACATACAGAGGCAGCACCGGCATGGGCAGGCCGATCATGAAGAACCCGACGAACACCGCCAGCGCCAGCGGCAGCACTTGCGCGAAGACGGAGCGCACGGGCCCCTGGGCCGCGGGCATGGCCCCGGCCGTCGATGAATGCGACATTGGTTTTCCTTAAGTGAGAGATGCGCAATCCGGAACCAATTCGAAAACCGCCGATGGCATAATCGCCGTGTGCGGGCGATGAACCGGATTGCCTGCCGGAAATTTTATGAGCCGTTGCTCATATTCGATACTCGCCTTTCACAGTACCCATGACCGCCATCCCACAGCCCCGGAAATCACCGCGCCAGCTCAGATCCCAGCACACCGTAGAGACGATTCTGCAAGCCACGGCTCGCGTTCTGGCCACCCACGGCTATGCGGGCACCAACACCAACCTGATCGCGGAGACGGCCGGCGTCAGCGTCGGTTCGCTGTACCAGTACTTCCCCAACAAGAACGCCTTGATCGCGGCGCTGCACAACCGCCACGACAACCAGATGCTGGACGTCATCGACGGGGTCCTGGACAGCAATCCCGCGGCCACGCTGCGCGAGCGCGTCGCGGCCATCGTCGAAGCGATGCTGCATGCCCACCTGCTGGAGCCCGCGCTGCATCGCGTGCTGGAAAGGGAGTTCCCGCTGTTCGACCAGCCGCACGAGCACAGCCGCGCCGATCAGGATATCCACAGGCGCATGCGCCATCTGCTGGAGCTGCATCGCGCCGAAATCGCGCAGCAGGACCGCGACCTGGCGACCTATGTGGTGTTGCGCATCATGGAGTCGCTGGTGCATGCGGCGGCGCTGGAGCCGCCCGCGGGATTCTCGACGCAGCAACTGGAGCAGGCGGTGGTCGACGCGGTGATGGGATACCTGGGTGAACCGGCAGCGGCCGCCCGTCAGGCGCCGCGGAAGACGGCCAAGACCGTGCGCCGCTAAGCGCTTATTCGGGCCAACGGCGGTTGGCCCAGGCTGATGGCGGACAGCTAGCGGCCCGGAGCCCGGGCCATCTCGGCCAGGCAGTCGGCGGCGCTGCCGGTAATGATGCGGGCGCTGCAGGCCAGCATCAGGTTCAGATTCAAGCCGAAGTCTTCCACGGTATGGCCGTCCGCATCGACCATGCGCGACACGCCATCGTCGGCCGCAGCGCCCACCGCCACCTGGTCGATCAGCGTGCCGGCCTGGCCGGTATAGCCCCATACCGGCTTGCCGCAAGCGATGGCATAGCCGACTTCAAAAGCCGTGCCGGAATCAGGCTCGGCGCCGCGGAACGGATTCAGGTTCGCCATCACCATGTCCGCCCGCCGGATCAGCGCGACATTCTCGCGGTAGATCCATTGCGCCAGCGCCAGGCCCGACAGGTCTCGCGGCGCCTCGTTGTCCAGCGGGAACAGGCCGTCGAAGCCGTAAGTGGCGCACAGCGCCTTCAAGCGTTTGCCGTGCGCCGCCGCATCGGGCAGGAACACATCGAAACCCGCCAGATAAACGCTGCGCATGATGATTACTCCGGATCGGAAACGTTGAAGGCTTCGCCGGTGGCGAAGAAAGAACCGCCGGCCACGTAATGCACCGAGCGGCGCTCATCGTCGGGGAAGTGCCAGCGGTTGCCGGAGAACACTTCCGGCGCGGCCCACGCCGCCACGACTTCGCCAATGAAGAGGTCGTAGGCCTGCTGGTTGTGCGGTTCGGGCACGACGCGGCATTCGAGCCAGCCCAGGCAACCGCTGATGAGCGGCGCGCCAATCTTGCTGGCGGGAAAGGTCGTCAGGCCGCTGGCCAGGAACTTGTCTTCGTCGCGCCCGGAGTCGGTGCCCACC
The DNA here is from genome assembly GCF_036567245.1 of Achromobacter sp. Taxonomy (GTDB): domain Bacteria; phylum Pseudomonadota; class Gammaproteobacteria; order Burkholderiales; family Burkholderiaceae_B; genus Achromobacter. The sequence goes on from NZ_DATCUY010000694.1 coordinate 14,473, forward strand.
CGCAGCGTGGCGCGGGCTTGCGCGCGCGACGGGATGCACAGCGCGAACTCGCCGGACGCTTCGATCAGGCCGCGCGTGTAGGTGTTCTTGTCCACCACCACCAGCATCTTGGGCGGACTGAAGTCCAGGGGCATGGCCCAGGCGGCCGCCATGACGTTGCGCGCATCGCCATGGGCGCTGGTCACCAGCACCGTCGGGCCGTGGTTCAGCAGCAGATAGGCGCGGGACAGGTCTACGGGTTCGATGCTGGACATGCGGCGTTTCCTAGAACATGCCGTTCTTGTTGGCCGGGTTCTCGGGGATTTCCTGGCTCACGTCCCAGTGTTCCACGATCTTGCCGTTTTCCACACGGAAGATATCCATCACGGCCTGGCCGCGGTCTTCCGGCGAGTCGCGCCACAGGTTGTGGATAAGCACCAGGTCGCCTTCTGCGATCACCCGCTTGATCTCGACGATGGACTGCGGATGCTGCTCGAAATAGGCGGGAAAAAAGTCGACCAGGGGGCCGACGCCGTCCTGCATATAGGGGTTGTGCTGGGTGTAGTCCGGGCTGACGTACAGGCGCACCGCCTCGTCGATGTCACGGTCCTGGAACATCATGCGGAAGAACGCCACCACGAGGTCCTTGTTGGACTGGGGCTGCGCCGCGCTGGCCGGCGCAGCCGCCAGACAGGACGCGGCAACCAGCATGCAGAGGGCCAACGATTTCAACTTCATACGCATACAGGGCAAACTCAGGGGTGGGTCGGAACGCCGGCTGGCGGAGCGCCAGTTTACAAACAAAAACATGGATTCCGGCTTTTGGCCGGAATGAAAAAGGGGCCTCTCGCCGAGGCCCCTTCAGTCCGCCTGCAACCGGAATCAATAGCCCACGGTGTAGCGGCGGCGCGAATGCTTGGGCGTTTCGAGCTCGTCGACCAGCGCGATGGCGTAGTCTTCCATCGAGATCCAGCTCTTGCCTTCGTCATCGGCCAGCAGCGTATCGTCGCCCAGCCGGAACTTGCCGGTGCGCTCGCCCGGCTCGAACAGCGCCGAGGGCGACAGGAAGGTCCAGTTCAGCACCTTTTCGTGGCGCAGCGTGTCCAGGAACACCACGCCGGCGCGCGCCTCGGGCTTGTAGGCGTCGGGAAATTCGGGCGTGTCGATCAGCATCTTGCCGGGCGCGACCAGCAGGCTGCCCGCGCCGCCAACCACCAGCAGGCGCGGCACGCCCGCGTCCTTCACGGCGCTCAGAAGCGGCTTGGCGTCCGACGACACGAAGCGCGACGCGCTGATCACGGCGTCGTGGCCGGTCAGCAATGCGGTCAGTGCCTCCGGATCGGTGGCGTCGCCCTGTTTGACCGTCAGGCCGGGCTGGGGATTGACGTCGGACAGGTTGCGGGCGATGCCCGTGACCTGGTGGCCGCGCTTGAGCAATTCGTCAGCCACGCGCGAACCCACGCGGCCGGTGATTCCGATCAATGCAACTTTCATGGTCTTGCTCCTTGGGGTAGGGGAGCCAGGGCCGCCGCAACTTGCGGCGCTACGCGCTTTGGCTCAGGCAAAGCCATACTATGCGTACAAATCCGATCAAAAAACCCGTAAAACTGGATGAGTTTTTTGCATTTTTTGCACCAATAAACGGGAAATCCGGATGGAAGCGGCCGGCGGATCCGCCTGTCGAGTCCCCGGGAACCCGCCATGCCAGTGTGCTCCCGGCGGCCCCGCTTGAACAGGGGCCGCCCCAGGGGCAGGCGCGTTCAGCCAGCGGCGCGTTGCGCCTGGTAGACCTGCAGATGCGCATAAGCCGTGCGCAGGTAGGTCGCATCCACGCCCAGGGTGCGGGCGCGCCGGACCATGTCGCCGACGATGTGGTCGGCCTCGACCGGCAGGCCCTGGCTCAGGTCGCGGAACATCGACGCGGTGACTGGCTGGGTACGGTCCGTAATCAGCTTGCGCGCCGAGGCGTCGGCCTCCGGCCGCACCGCGTGGCCCGAGGCGGCGGCAACGGCTTGCGATTCCTGCAACAGCCCGCTCATGATGTCGATGCCATCGTCGGTAGAGGCGATCTGCCCGACCGTGCCGCGCATCAGGCAGGTGGCCGCGGCCAGCGTCGTCAGGAAAACGTACTTTTCCCAGATGTCCTGGTAGATGTCGGTGCTCAGGCGGCTGACGTACTCGCCACCGGCCAGGGCCTGTTCCAGCGCCACGCAGCGCTCGCTGCGGGCGGGGCCGGCGCGCTCGCCGAAGACGATGTTGGCGTACTTGCCCAGATGCACCACTTCGCCCTCGGGACCCAGGGTGGCGTTGATCTGGCACAGCCCGCCCAGCACCCGGTGCGGCTCGAACTCGCGGTCCAGCACGTCGTACTGCAGCACGCCGTTCATGATGGGCAGCACCGCGGTATCGGGTCCGACCGCGGGGCGGATGGCCTCGATGGCGCTGGCCAGGTCATAGGCCTTGCAGCTCAGCACCACCACGTCGTAACTGCCTTGCAGGGTCTGCTGCGTGACCAGTTGCGGCTGCAGCGTGGCGTCGCCCAGCGGGCTCTTGATGCGCAGTCCCTGTTCGCGGATCCTTGCGGCGCGCGGTTCGCGCACCAGGAAGGTCACGTCCGCGCCCGCCTGGGCCGCCCGTCCGCCGAAGTAACCGCCGGTGCCGCCGGCGCCCAAGAACAAAATCCGCATGCCTGTCTCTCCTGTAGGCTGCCCGCCGTCTGCGCGGGCTCATGGCGGAATTATGCGCCTTGCGGGGGGAGCGGGTGCTCGTGCTCCTGCCAGGCCTGATATCCGCCGCGCAAGGCCCAGGTCTTGGGATAGCCGGCGGCGCGCAACCGCGACGCCAACAGCGCGGCCGATACCTCGTTGGGGCAGGCGCAGTACACGACGATGTCGGACTCCAGCGCCCCGGCATCCAGCCGAGGCAGGGGCGCCTTCAGGTCCACGGCGATGGCGCCGGGAATGCGCTGCTCTTCGCGCATTGCTTCGGGGCGCACGTCGAAAACCAGCGCATTGCGGCCGTCCTGGCGCCATTGCATCAACTCGTCCACCGACAGGCGCGGAATCACACGCAGGCTGCGCAGCAGGATGCGGCGCCGCAGGAAGCGCGCCAGGATGTACAGCGCCAGCACCGCCGCCAGCACGCCCAGGCCCATGGCGCCATAGGTGCCCAGGATTTCCAGGAAGTCGTTCACCACGTTATGGAACAGGCCGCCCAGCAGCAGGGCCGAACCCGACCAGATCAGCGAGCCCACCAGGTCATAGCCCAGGAAGCGGCGGTAGGGCGTCCCCGTCAGGCCCGCCATGACGGTGGACAGCGCCCCCGCGCCCGGCAGGAACTTGCACACCAGCAGCGCACGCACGCCAATGCGCAGGTACAGCCGCTGCGTCTGCCGGATGCAGGAATCCTGCGACAGCGACATCTTGCAGATCACGCCCAATAGACGCGAACCATAGCGCTGCCCAGCCGCGTACCAGAGGCTGTCGGCCAGCAGGCAGGCGAGCGTGGCGGCCAGCCAGGGCGTGAGCCAGCCGCCCGCGCCGCCCAGCGCGCCAGCGGCGATCAGCATGGGATAGGCGGGCACCGGCAGGCCGGCCTGCTCGACCAGCACATTGGCGAATACGAGCCACCCGCCGTACTGTTCCAGCAGCAGTTGTATATCTTGCATGGGGTCTTCCAGCTTGCCGCGCACGCGCGCGGCTCATGTAGGGGATTTTAGGCTCGTGGACCGCCGAGCGGCGCGCCTGCTGCCGCAACGGGCCGTTCCATGAGGCCGGTCTGTCCACTCCTTGGAACGCCGCGCACCGTCCTGGTGCCACCAATCCCCGCCAGGGTGCCTATAATCCTGCCCGGCCATCAGGTTTCCCCGACTTGTCGCGGGAATGCCCCATGGCATACAAATTGCTTCGCCAGGACTGGCTGCGAACCCGACCATTCGGAGGGGTGCGCCTCCTGGCGCTCCCGTCCGATGACCGATCCCAAGCCCTCGTTTCCGTACGCCAGCCCCGGCACGCCTGCCGGCGGTCGCCGTATGGAACCGGGCCGCGGCTGTGCGCGCGCCT
>NZ_DATCUY010000695.1:0-3727 GCF_036567245.1 Achromobacter sp.
CGGGGATGCTGGTCGGCCGCGCGGTGGCCGACCGTTTTCCGCCGCGCCGCCTGCAGCAGAGTTTCGCGCTGTTCGCGGGCGTGGTGGCGGTGGCGATGCTGGTTAAGGGCATCCTGGCGCTGGTGGCGGCTGCGTAAGGCCGCCACCCGTATCGCTTACTCGTACGTACGGATATCGTCGATGACCTTGCCGTCGTTCGGCAGGCTGTCCGCATCCACCCATTCCACGTCGCTGCGCAGCTTGGTCACGTCGCGCACCGACTCGGCGATGCGCTTGCCCAGCTCTTCGCTGCGCACCCGCGATTCCACCTTCAGCACCATGCGGTCGGACCCGGTGCTGCCGCTGATCACCAGCCGCGCGCGCAGGATCTCGGGATGGCGGCGCGCCACGTCGGCGACCTGCGACGGATGCACGAACATGCCGCGCACCTTGGTGGTCTGGTCCGCGCGGCCCATCCAGCCCTTGATGCGGGTGTTGGTGCGGCCGCAAGGCGAGATGCCGGGCATGACGGCGGACAGGTCGCCAGTGCCGAAGCGCACCAGCGGGTAGTCGGGATTCAGGGTGGTGACCACGACTTCGCCGACTTCGCCGTCGGGCACCGGCTCGCCGGTGCCGGGGCGCACGATCTCGACAATGATGTCCTCGCCCAGCACCAGGCCTTCGCGCGCCGGCGTTTCAAAGGCGACCATGCCCAGGTCGGCGCTGCCGTAGGCCTGGTAGCCGTCGATGCCGCGCGCGGCCAGCCAGTCGCGCAGGGACGGCGGGAAGGCCTCGCCGGACACCAGCGCGCGGCGCAGCGAGTCCAGCTTCACGCCCAGTTCGTCGGCCTTTTCCAGGATGATCTTGAGGAAGCTGGGCGTGCCGGTATAGCCGGTGGGCGCCAGGTCCTGGATCGCGCGTACCTGCTGTTCGGTCTGGCCGGTGCCGCCGGGAAACACGGTGCAGCCGACCGCGTGCGCCGCGGTTTCCATCATGGAACCGGCGGGCGTGAAGTGGTAGGAAAAGCAGTTGTAGGCCAGTTCGCCGGCGCGGAAGCCCGCGGCGTGCAGGGCGCGGGCAAAGCGCCAGTAGTCGCCGCGCGCGCTCTCCGGTTCATAGATGGGGCCGGGCGACGCGAACACGCGCATCGCCTCGCCCCAGCCTATGGCGGAAAAGCCGCCGAAGGCTTTCTGCGGCCCGGCAGGCGTCGCCGCGTCATCGCGGCTGTGCTGCTGGCGTTCCAGCAGTTCGTGCTTGCGCAGCACCGGCAGACTTGCCAGAGCCGCGCGCGACGTGATGGTGGCGGGGTCGATACCGCGCAACTGCTCGGCGATGGCAGGCGCACGCGCAATGGCCCGGGCGATCGCGCCGGGCAGGGCAGCCATCAGCTCGCGCTCGCGTTGCTCGGGCGCTCTGGTTTCCAGAACATCGAAAAACTCGGACATGGGATCGCACCCTCTCGTATGCCAGGAATCACGCCAGCCAGCGCTTGCGCCGGCGGTAGAACTTGTTGTCGCGGAAACTCTTGCGTTCGCCGCTGGATATGCCCAGGTAGAACTCCTTCACGTCCTCGTTCTGGGCCAGGTCGGCTGCGGCGCCGTCCATCATCACGCGGCCGTTTTCCAGGATGTAGCCGTAGTCGGCATAGCGCAGCGCGATGTTGGTGTTCTGCTCGGCCAGCAGGAAGCTGACGCGTTCGCGCTGGTTCAGGTCGCGCACGATCTCGAAGATTTCCTCGACGATCTGCGGCGCCAGGCCCATGGAGGGCTCGTCCAGCAAAATCATGTTGGGGTTGGCCATCAGCGCGCGGCCGATGGCGGTCATCTGTTGTTCGCCGCCCGAGGTGTAGCCGGACTGGCTGGTGCGGCGCTGCTTCAGGCGCGGAAAATACTGGTAGACGCGGTCCAGCGCTGCGGCGGTGTCGCCGCGGCTCATGCTGCGCGTATAGGCGCCGGTCAGCAGGTTTTCCTCAATGGTCAGGTGGGCAAAGCAATGCCGGCCTTCCATCACCTGCACCACGCCGCGCTTGACCAGCTCCGCCGGCGACAGCTTTTCGATGCGCTGATCGCGGTACTGGATATGGCCCTTGGTGACGTCGCCGCGCTCGCCCTTGAGCAGGTTCGAGATGGCGCGCAAGGTGGTGGTCTTGCCTGCGCCGTTGGCGCCCAGCAAGGCCACGATCTTGCCCTCCGGCACCTGCAGGGAAACACCCTTGAGCACCAGGATCACGTGGTTGTAGATCACCTCGATGCCGTTCACGTCGAGCAGCACCTTGGGGGTGTCTGCGGGTACTGCGGAAGTCGTTGCAGCGGTCATGGCTGTTCCTGCGGCTTGGTGGCCGCCGGCCCCGTTATCCAGGACCGGCGGCCGGTTCACATCAGTTCTCGCAAACGCGGGGCGTGATGTTCTTTTCCTTGGCGTACTTTGCTGCGCCTTCCTTCACCATGGGATCCAGGATGGTCTTGTCCGACTGATACCAATCGGAGACCACCTTGAACTTCGCGCCGTCCCACTGCACGATGCGAGCCCAGTCGTCGCCCTTGTGGTTGCTGCACGAGGTCTTGACCGGACGCATGATCTGGCCGAAGCCCAGCTTGTCGAGCTTCTCCTGCGTCAGGTTCAGGTTCTCGAAGCCCCAGCGCACCTGGTCGGGCGTCAATGCCTTGCCCTTGCCGTACTTCTCCTGCGCGGTGCGGATCGCTTCCACCTGCAGCATCGAGATCATCATGCCGCGGGTGTGGGCGATGGTGCCCAGCGTGGTCTTGCCGGTCTTGTCCGCGCCCTGGCCCTTGTCGTAGACGAACTTCTTCAGGTCGTCGTAGACCTTGTCGTGCTCGGCGCCGCTGTTGTGGATGGTGATGGCGTTGTAGCCCTTGGCGACATCGCCCAGGTCCTTCACGTCGCCCTCGGAGCCGGCCCACCAGATCGCGTACATCTTGTCTCGCGGATAGCCGCTGGCCTGGGCTTCGCGGATGGCGGTCGGCGTCATGATGCCGGCGCTCCACAGCAGCACGTAGTTGGGACGGGCCTGGCGGATCTGCAGCCAGGTGGACTTCTGTTCCACGCCGGGGGCGGTCACGGGATAGAGCACCAGCTCGAAGCCTTCCTTGGCCGCGCGCTTCTGCAGCAGGGGGATAGGCTCCTTGCCATACGGCGAGTCGTGGTAGACCAGGGCGATCTTCTTGCCCTTGAGCTTGTCCATGCCGCCTTCTTTCTTGGCGATGTCCTGGATCATCACGTCGGCCGCGGTCCAGTAGGTGCCGAGCAGCGGGAAGTTCCATTCGAATACGCTGCCGTCGACCGACTGCGACAGGCCGTAGCCCATCGTTTCGACCGGCACCTTGTCGACCATGGCCTTGTCGCTGACGGCGAAGGTGATGCCGGTGGACTGGGTGTCGAAGCCCGATGCGCCGGTGCCCTTGCCCTTCAGGCGCTCGTAGCATTCCACGCCGCGGTCGGTGGCGTAGGCGGTTTCGCACTCTTCGTACGTGATCTTGACGCCGTTGACGCCGCCATCGCGTTCGTTGACCAGCTTCAGATAATCCAGCTTGCCGTCGGCCCAGGGAATGCCCAAGGGGGCGAAGGACCCGGTGCGATACACCAGCAACGGAACGAACTGCTCTTCCGCCGCCATTGCCGGCGTGGCCACGGCGCCTGCGGCGCCGGCTGCGGCCATCAAAGCTGCCGCCAACTTCAGGTTAAGACGCTTCATCTCCATTTACCTCCTGCGTGGTGCTTGGGTCAGTAA
>NZ_DATCUY010000696.1:0-26692 GCF_036567245.1 Achromobacter sp.
AACCATAGCCACCCAAGCCTAACGCCAACTCCTCCCGGAAGTCGGCGTCATCCTCAAGCAGACCGATACACAGCAAACCATCTGCGCCAGCCATATTTAGAGTGCTTTATTTTGAAGATTATCGACAAATGCCCCGCGGACGCAGAGTCCCGGGTATTCCGTTGGCGACAATCTTACGTCTTTTACAATGGAAACGAATGATTGCAATGAAAAAAACTGCGATATTCCTTGTCCGAATGGTTATTTTCCCGTAAATCCCGGGAAAATCGCTTTCACTTGGCTCCGGTTTGTACGGCTGGCGGCCGGTATCACGAGGAACAACTGACCTCCAGGCTGCCTGCCCAATCCGGTGGCAATGCCGCATACCTCTCGTGTCCAGGCTGGACCTCGTACGGGTTGCGCAAGAGCTTCATCAAAGTATCGATCTCGCTGGTGTCGCCCGTTTTGGCTGCGCGGATCGCCTCTTCCGCCAGGTGATTGCGCAGCACGTAAAGCGGATTCACGCGATTCATGCCCGCGATTACATCCTGCACCGGCCGTCCATCCTGCGCATGCCGCTCCACCAGGCGGTCCAGCCACGCTCCTGCGGCCGGACGGTCGATAAACAGGTCTTCGAACGCGGCGCGCTGGCCCGACAGGGCATCGGCAAGACGCCGCCAGGTCAAGGTGAAGTCAGCCTGATTGGCGTCCATCAGCTTGAGCAGGTCGTCCAGCAGCGCTTCGTCGGCCGGCCGCCATGCGGCCAGGCCCAATTTGGCGCCCATGCGGTCATGGAAGGCGCGGGTGAAGGCCGGCTCGAATTCGTCCAGGACCGCCCGCAAGCCCTCAACGTCCTGCACCAGCGTGTGCAAGCTGCCGCCCAGACGGTAAAGGTTCCAGAGCGCCACGGACGGCTGGCGGTTCCAGGAATAACGCCCTTCCGAGTCCGAGTGATTGCAAATATGGCCCAGGCGGAAACCGTCCATGAATCCATAAGGGCCATAGTCCAGCGTCAGCCCCAGTATGGACATGTTGTCGGTATTCATCACGCCGTGGCAGAAGCCCACCGCCTGCCAGTCCGCCATCAGCAGCGCCGTGCGCCGTGTAACCGCGCGCAGGAGATTCACATAGGGCGCCACGTCGTTCGAAACCTCGCCGGCGCCGGTCTCACGACATTCCGGGTAATGGCTATCTATGACGTAGTCCGCCAGCGTCTTCAGCAAATCGGGCTGGCGGCGCGACGACCAATGCTCGAACGAGCCGAAACGCACGAAGCTGGGGGACATGCGCGTCACGATGGCGGCCGTCTCCACGGTTTCCCGCATGACGGGATCATCGGAAACCACCAGCGCCAGCGCGCGCGTCGTAGGCACGCCCAAGCCATGCATGGCCTCGCTGGCCAGGTACTCGCGCACCGACGAGCGCAGCACCGCGCGGCCATCGCCCATGCGCGAATACGGCGTCATGCCCGAACCCTTGAGTTGCAGTTCCCAATTGCCCTGCGGCCCCTCGACCTCGCCTAACAGATGGGCGCGCCCATCGCCCAATTGGCCAGCCCAGACACCGAACTGATGGCCGCTGTATACCGCCGCCAGCGTGTCGCCGCCAGGCAGCGGCTGGGCGCCGGAAAACACGTTCAGGAATTCGGGCGTGGACAGGGCGGACGGGGACAGGCCGATCAGTTGCGCCGCCTCCACATTGCCGTGCAGCAGACGCGGGTTGTTCAAGGGCTGAGGCGCGAGCCGGGTGTAGAACGCCACAGGCAAGGCAGCAAAGGAATTGACGACGCGCAGGTCGGACAGCAGATGGGCGCTCATGCGCGTTGCCTCCTGGCGGCCCGCTTGGCAGGCCGCACGTAGAAAATGGCGCTAAGGAAGAAAATGACCGACAGCAGGATCTCGCCCCAGGCCATCAGCACGGACAGCGGGGCCGGATCCGACATGGCCCGCACCGCCCCCTCCATCAGGTAGAGCAGCGACAGCATGGACGCCCACTGGTAGGTATAGAGATTGCCGCGCAGGATGCCGCGCAGCGGAAATGCCAGTGGCAGGGCCTTGAGCAGCATCCAGGAACCGCCGGGCCGCACCGGCGCCACCACGGTTTCCCAGGTGACGCAAAGCACGATCAGGGCGAATAGCGAAACCGAGGCCAGCAGGCGCAAACGGGGATTGAGTTCGGGGTTCATACTGCTATTATCGCCTGATGAATCGCCCCGCCGAGCCTGCCGCCACTACGCCGGCGGCCACCGAGCACTCGACCCCGCGCTCTTCATGGATCGCGCGGGCCGGACGCGTTTTGCGCTTCAGCGCTGAACGCGCCGGCGAAGAGAAACTGCTGCAAGTGGCGTCCAGCCTCACCTTCACGACCGTCCTGGCCATCGTGCCGATGCTGGCGGTGGTCCTGTCGCTGTTCACCGCATTTCCGGTATTCCAGGAATTCCGCGTTGCGCTCGAGGATTTCCTGACCAACAGCCTGATGCCCCCGTCCGTGTCGGACAACATCATGGATTATCTGAACCAGTTCGCGCGCCAGGCTTCCCGCCTGACCGCCATTGGCGGGGTATTTCTCCTGATCACTTCGCTGTTGCTGATCATGACGATCGACAAGGCGTTCAACGACATCTGGCACGTGACGCGCCAGCGCCCTCTGCGGCAGCGCGCGCTTGTGTACTGGGCCATCATCACGCTGGGACCGGTCGTGGCTGGCGCCAGCCTTTGGGCGACCTCGTTCGTGGCGCGCGAATCGCTGGGCTTGGTCCGGGACGTGCCTGAAGCCCTCAGCGTCGCGGTGTCGTTCATCCCGCTGATACTGACCGCTCTCGGCTTCGCCACCCTGTTCGTCATGGTCCCGAACCGCGAGGTCCTCTGGCGCGACGCCCTGGTCGGCGGCTGCGTGACCGCGGTCGTGCTGGAAATCATGAAGTCGGCGTTCGCCTATTACCTGACGCGCTTCCCCACCTACACCGTTATCTACGGCGCCTTCGCCACCCTGCCGATCTTCCTGCTCTGGATCTACCTGTCATGGCTGGCCGTGCTGCTGGGGGCCATCCTGGCTTCCAGCGCGCCGCTTATCCGGCTGGGCCGCTGGGAAATCAACCGCTATCCCGGCGCGCCCTTCGTGGATGCCGTGGATGCGCTGCGCGCGCTGCGCCGGGCACAAGCGGCCAATCCGCCAGGACTGCCCGCCAATCTGCTGGCCGCGCAATTGCGGCTGCACCAGGACGAACTGAACGAAGTGCTGGAAACGCTGGCTGAAATGGGGCTGGCGACACGCAGCCCTGAAGGGCTTTGGGTTCTGACCTGCGATGCCCGCAGTACCTCGATGGCGCCTGTAGTGGATCACTTTCTGCTGGATCGCAGCCAGCCCAGGGTCCGCAATGACCCGGAAATACTGCGAGTCGCCTCGGCCGTGATTTCACAGCAAAATACGCCCACGCTGGAAGAAGTCTGCGGAGAAGCGCAAAATACCGAAAATGGAATTGCTCCGGTACTGCAGCTGGAAGCGAAAAAAACTAGCAAATAGGATCAGGGCGTAGTCCGCCCAGGAGGAACCGATGTTGAAGGTCAGCGAGATTTTGCGCGTCAAGGGCGATACGCTCTATACGGCGTCGCCCGACATGCCTGTGTCCCAGGCCGTGCAAACAATGAGCGAGCAGGACATAGGCTCGCTGGTGATCATGGAATTCGGGACGCTGACCGGCATGCTCACGTTCCGCGAGATCATCCGTCACATGCATGCGCATGGCGGCGCCGGCGACACCACCATCCGCTCCATCATGGACGACGCTCCGGTCAGCGTGTCGCCCAACACCAGCGCCGACGAAGTGCAGCGCCTGATGCTCGAAAAGCACGCGCGCTACATCCCGGTCATGGACGGTCCCACCTTGATGGGCGTCATTTCGTTCTACGACATGGCTCAGGCCATCGTGGCGGCGCAGCAGTTCGAAAACAACATGCTGAAGGCCTATATCCGCGACTGGCCGACGGAAAGCGCCGAACCGGCCAAATCCTGAGCCTGCGGCCAGCCTCAGCTGGCCTGCCGTCACACCCCAGCCGGCGCCGCTTCGATCGCGGCGCCGCGCATATCAGGCGCATGCCGCTGGCTGCGCCAGGCATCGTAGATCAGTTCAGGGTTGTTCGCGGCCAGCAAGGCCGGATCGGACAGCATGCGGCGCCAACGGCGCGCGCCGGACTGGCCGTTCACCAGCCCCAACATCGGCCGCGTCATCACCCGCAGGGGCACGCCCACAGCGACTTGCCGCGCCGCGTATTCCATCATGGCGTCCACCACCTGCGCATCGCTGGGCAGCCGCAGCGACGGCCACAGCTGCAAGGACACTTCCGACAGCACCCGCGGCGTATGCCAGGCGGCCCGGCCCAGCATGACGCCATCGAAATCGCCCGCCGCGCGCATGGACTGGTCGGCGTCGGCCAGGCCACCATTGAGCACGAACGTGCAATCCGGGAAATCGCGCTTCAACTGCCGCACCACCTCATAGCGCAGGGGCGGAATCTCGCGATTATCCTTGGGCGTCAGCCCCTTGAGCACCGCGTTGCGGGCGTGGGCGATGAACACCCGGCAACCCGTGTCATAGACCTTGCCGACGAAATCGCGGACAAACTCATAGGACTCGTCATAGTCCAGCCCAAGCCGATGCTTGACGGTGACCGGGATATCCACCGCGTCCTGCATGGCCTTCATGCAATCGGCCACCAGCGCAGGCTCGGCCATCAAGCAGGCGCCAAACGCACCCTTCTGCACCCGCTCCGAAGGACAACCGCAATTCAGGTTGATCTCGTCATAACCCCATTTTTTGCCTAGCCGGGCCGAATGCGCCAGCGCATCAGGCTCGCTGCCGCCTAGCTGCAGGGCCACGGGATGCTCGGCTTCGTCAAAGTCCAGGTGGCGCTCGACACTGCCGTGCAGCAGCGCGCCGGTGGTGATCATTTCCGTGTACAGGCGTGCGCGCGGCGCCAGCAGCCTATGGAAAAAACGGCAATGGCGGTCGGTCACATCTATCATCGGGGCGACACACAGCCGCCAGTCGGGGGAGTCCAAGAATCACTCTACAAAACAAGGGGATGCGGTATTTTACGGTGCTTGACGGCTTTGTGTCCGGGCGGGAGCTCCGTCCGCTGCGCCGGCTGGTGGACAGGCCGCCCCGCCATGTGGTCTAAAATTGCGCCGCCGCAGCCGAAACAGGCATGCCCGCGCGTCCGTTAACCCCTAGATTCCGCACATCAATGGCCGTATTCACCCCTGTCTCCGATGACGACGCTCGCGCCCTCCTGGCGCATTTCGATCTGGGCGAGTTTGTCTCGCTTCGGGGGATTACGGCCGGTATCGAGAATACCAACTACTTCCTGTACACCAGCCGCGGCGAGTACGTGCTGACGCTGTTCGAGGTACTCACGCAGGCCCAATTGCCGTTCTACATCGAACTGATGTATCACCTGGCCGAGCGCGGTATTCCCGTGCCCCGGCCCCAGACCCTGCGCGACGGCACCCGCCTGACGACGCTGCACGGCAAACCCTGCGCCATCGTTTCACGCCTGCCAGGCGGCTACGAGCCCGCTCCCGGCGCGGCGCATTGCGCCCTGGCCGGCGCCACGCTGGCGCGCGCCCACCTGGCGGCGCGCGACTTCCCGCTGCACCAGCCCAATCTGCGCGGGCTGTCCTGGTGGCTAGAAACGGCTCCCAAGGTCATGCCCTTCCTGGAACCGGCGCAGGCCCAACTACTGTCGTCGGAGCTGGCCGACCAGCAGGCAGCCGCCGCGACGCCGGCCTGGCAGGCCTTGCAGACCGGCCCGGCCCATTGCGACCTGTTCCGGGACAACGTCCTGTTCGCCGGCACCTTCGAGGATCCGCTGATGGGCGGCATCATCGACTTCTACTTCGCGGGCTGCGATACCTGGCTGTTCGACGTGGCGGTAAGCGTGAACGATTGGTGCATCGAGCGCGACACCGGCGAATTCGTGCCCGGACTGGTTGAATCCTGGCTTGCTGCCTATGCGGCGGTGCGCCCGTTCACCGACGCGGAACGCGAGGTCTGGCCGCTGATGCTGCGCGCCGCCGCGCTGCGCTTCTGGATATCTCGCCTGTACGACTTTTTCCTGCCGCGGCCGGCCCAGACCCTCAAACCCCACGACCCCCGGCATTTCGAAAGAGTGTTGCAAGCACGCCACCGCCCGGGCCTGCCAATATTGCCGTAACTGTTGCTCCCCCCATAATGGGGATAGCGCGTCCCTTTTTGAGAGATCACTCCCCTTTTAGAGCCATGCAAGCAGCATTCCTACCCGCAACATCCGGCTGGCAATGGGTCCGAGACGGCTTCCGTCTGTTCCGCAAGCAACCACTGGCCATGTTCACCTGGGCCATGGCCATCAGCCTCCTGGTCATCTTCGCCACCGCGACGCCGCCGGTCGGCCCCATTCTGGTGGTGGCGCTGATGCCTATCATCACGCTGATGACGCTATCGGCGTGCAAGCATGTCGAAGCCGACCGCGTCATGCTGCCCTCGATGTGGGCCAAACCGCTCAAGCAGCCCGGCGTGTTCAGGAAGCTGTTCCTGATGGGGCTGCTGTACGCGGCGCTCTGCATCGCTTGCGGCCTGATCATTTTCCTGCCGTTCACCGACGCGATGGTCGAGGGCATGCGTATCGCCTCCGTGGAAAAATCCATGGAGCCCATCTTGTCCGCCATGGCCGTACCGCTGACCTTGTTCGCAATCACGTACGTCGTGATCGCGGCGCTGTTCTGGCACGCGCCCGTCCTGGTCGCCTGGCATGGGCTGCGACTGGTCCAGGCGCTGTTTTTCTCCGGCATCGCCTGCTGGCGCAACAAGCTGCCGTTCCTGGTCTACGGCGCCACCTGGATCCTGGTGTTTCTTTTCATCGACCTCTGCGCCGGCCTTCTGGTTGCCATCGGCCTGTCGCCGCAGCTTGCCGGGACGCTGCAGATTCCCTTCAATATCGCCGCGGGTGGCGTGCTGTACTGCAGCTTCTATCCTGCCTATACCTCCGTGTTCGGCATCGAGAATGCCGGCGCGCATCTCGACGACGGCAACGGCGCCCAGGCATGAGGCCACGCGGCAGGGCGCTAGCGCCCTGCGCACGGCCAGCACCCTTCCCCGCCGCGACATGAATGCCACATCGATGGCATAGCGCATGCCAAAGGTATGCACCGCGGCACAAGGCATCAGCAAGATGCCGGACCGCGGCCCTGGCGGCTTGCGCCCCAGCAAGCCGCGTGCGCGGCCACACCAGCTGGCGACTTTGAGCAGCCTGAGCCTGCCGCGCGGCCTTGATGGCAGGCCATTTCTCATTGCACGCTCTGCAACAATTGCACCATGACCGGAAAGGCCAGCACGATGAACGTGCAGGGAAAGATGCAGCCGATCAGCGGCAACAGCATCTTCACGGGTGCCTGCATCGCCAGTTGCTCCGCGCGCACGTGGCGATCGCTGCGGCTTTGCGCCGCCTGCGCGCGCAGCACCGGCCCCAGGCTTATCCCCAGCGCTTCGGCCTGCGCCAAGGCGGCAGCCCAATTGCGCGCAAGCGGACTGTTGCTGCGTTCCGCCAGGGCCTTGATCGCTGCAGTCCTGGAGACTCCCGCTCGCATCTCTGCCAGCGCGTCGACCAATGCGTCGCGCAATATGCCGGCCGGGCCGCTCTGCGCGGCCATCTGCAATGCCCCGTGCACACTCAGCCCCGCCTCGACGCATAAGGTCATCATGTCGAACACGAAAGGCAGATCGTGTTCGATGCTGCGCCGCCGCCTGACGCTCAAACTCCGCAGCCAGAGCCCCGGCACGGCGCCGGCCCCCAGGGCAGACGCTACCGCCCAAGGAATCCACCCCCAGGACTGGGCCTGCACCAGGACAATCGCTACCGTCGTCGCCAACCCACCGGCGGCCATTGCTGCACTCCAGCATAGCGCCGCCACATGCGCATAGTTGATACCGACGGGCAACGCCGCCCGCTCGATCGCGCGAGTCAGCCGGATGCGCCAACGCCAGGTACACAAAGGCCCCGCCAAGGGCGCCACCGCCGAAATCCAGGGCCAGGCCGCTCGCCACCACCAAGGCAAGGCGGACGACGCGCCCTGGCTGTCCAGCAACAAGGGCTTCAAGACCACCCACGTCAGCCACCCCGCAGCCAACGCGGCCGTCAACAGACTCAAGTACAACCACATGGCACCCGCCCCTCAGATATCAATCCGGACAATGCGCCGGATCAGCAGCATGCCCGTGGTCTCCAACACCGCCACGATGGCCAGCACGCCCCAACCCACGGGCGTATGCCACAGCAAACCCATGACTTCCGGCTCCAGGCGGTCCAGCACCGCAAGCAGCAGCAAGGGCAAAGCTCCTACGATCCAGGCCTGCAAACGCCCTTGCGAAGTCAGCGCCTGCAGCTTCGCCTGCAATTGCACCCGGGCTCGCAGGGTCTGCGCGATGCTCTCCAGCGCCTCCGCCAGATTGCCGCCCGTCTGCGCCGCGATACGCATCGCCGCCACGACGAGAGCGGTGGAATCGGCCGGCATGCGATTGCGCAGGTTTTCAAGTGCGGCGTCCCAGGGCACTCCCATGCGCTGCTCACGCAGCATCAAGCCGAACTCCTGAGCCAGGGGTGCGCCGCTCTGCTCGACGACGTGGCGCAGGCCCGTGGTCAACGCCACGCCCGCGCGCAAGGCAGCGGCAAGCATCAGCAGCGCCATCGGCAGTTGCTGCTCAAACCGGCGGGCCCGCCGGCGCCGCAACGCGTTCACAAACGCCCGGGGCAAGCGCGAGGCAAGCGCCGCCGCCATGGCGGCCACCAGGCTGCTACCCGTCGCCGAAAAGGCCAAGATTGCCGCCAACGCGGCGCAGGCCACCGCGCCTGCCCACAATTGGGCCGGGTCTATGAACAGGAATACCTCACTCAGGCGCAAGCCCGCCTCCTGGGTGTAGACCTCGCGATAACGGCGCAGTGCTGGCGCAAACCAGCTCTGGACGCGCCACGCCAGCAGCAGCACGGAGATCATGGCGGCCCCCGCCGCCACCCAGATCATGGCGTTCCTTGCGAAAAGACTGCAGTCCCCGGCTCAACCTTCTCGGTGTCGGAGAACCAGGCCGGATCGAAGGCCTCGTCGGCCTGTGTCCAATCGCGCGCAAAGCCGGGCAAGGCGCCGCAACCTGTAAAACCCCGGACGCGGTCATACCGGAACAAATCCTGTAGCTGTATGCGCCCGCTTTCCATGCCGGCGACCTCCGCGATCGACGTCACGACGCGCCGCCCGTCAGCCAGCCTGGCCTGTTGCACCACGATGTCCACGCTGGCGGCGATATGTTCGCGCACGGCCGCCAGAGGAAGGTCGAGGCCGGCCATCAGGACCATCGATTCCAGACGCCCCAGCGCATCGCGAGGCGAGTTGGCATGCAGCGTCGTCAGGGATCCCTCATGGCCGGTGTTCATGGCGGTCAGCATGTCGAATGCCTCCGGCCCGCGGCACTCGCCCACCACGATCCGGTCTGGCCGCATGCGCAATGCGTTGCGCACGAGCTCGCGTATGTCGATGCGTCCGCGCCCCTCCTGGTTGGCGGGACGCGCCTCCAGCGCCACCAGATGATCGTGGTTCAGGCGCAGTTCCGCTGCGTCTTCGATGGTGACCACGCGTTCCCCATCGGGAATCTCATTGGACAGAATGTTGAGCAAGGTCGTCTTGCCAGCCCCGGTGCCTCCGGATACCACCAGATTCCTGCGCTGTCTGACGCAGAGCGCAAGGAATTGCGCCATGACGCCGCTCAGCGAGCCCGCCTGGATCAGATCGGACATCCCGGGGCGTCGCTGCGGAAACTTGCGTATGGTCAGGCTCGCGCCCCTCATGGCCACCGGCGGAATGATGGCGTGCACCCGGGATCCGTCCGTCAGGCGAGCATCCACCATCGGGGAGCTTTCGTCGATGCGCCGCCCCAAGGGTGTGACGATGCGCTCGATGACCCAGCGCAACGATTGCTCGCTGGTGAAGGCCGCCTGATGGCGCGACAGGCGGCCGGCGCGTTCGACATAGATCTCGTCATGGCGGTTGACCATGATCTCCGTGATGTCGGCAGCGGCGAGCAAAGGCTCCAGAGGTCCCAGGCCGACCGCCTCGTCCAGCACCTCGCGACAAAGCGCCGCCCGGTCCGCCTCCGGCGGCAAATCCGCGTCCGTGGCGACGATGTGCATCAGCAGCCGTTCGGCCTCCGCGCGCAACATGCTGTCGCTCATGCCCGCCACGTCGCGGCGGCGCAGGTCCAGCGCCGCCAGCAAAGCCCCATGCAGACGCCGACGCTCCTGCAGCTGATGCAACGGCGCGCGCACCGGCAACGACGTTGCAAGCGCAGCCAGCATCGGCAGCTCCTGCGCTGCTGCCATATCGCGCGCGGCGCGGTCAGGCGTCGGACCGCTCGATTCCCCGGAGTGCTCGGAAGTGACCGCCAGCGACACCCGCAGCCGGCAAGGTCCGATCAATATTTCGTCGTCGGGCAGTACCGGTACGTGGCGCACGATTCTCTCGCCGTTCACCAGTGTCCCTCCCAGCGTACCCAGGTCTTCGAGCGCAATACCAGCCTCTTCGTGCACCAGACGGGCGTGCTGGCGTCCCACACGCCAGTTCACAATGCGCAGGCCGCAATGCGCGCCGCGTCCGATCAGCACGGGAGCGGCCACCGTCGCTTTGTCCACCGTGGCGTCCTCGAACATCATTTCTATGTCGATCATGGTCTCGTTTCCGATGCAGAATCCGGCACGCCATCAGGTTGTGTACCCCATTGCGAACCTGCGCCCGCGTAGGCATTCCACCCTGCCGAGGCAGGCACGGCGGTTCCCAGGCGCGGCGGCACGGGAAAAGCCGCTTCCAGCACGCCCCGTCCACGCCGCACACGGTCCGCCATGGCGGGCTCTGCCTGCGTAATGAGTTTGGGCGTCACAAATATGGCAAGTTCGGTTTCCCGCAACTGATACCGCCGGGACGAGAACAAGGCGCCCAGGACCGGGATGTCCTTCAGCCATGGCAGACCGTCGCTTGCCTCGTCCCGCTCGCGCGACAGGAAGCCGCCGATGACCAGCGTATCGCCGGACCGCACGTTGAATTCGGTGGATGCGCGACGCGTTCGCAACGCCGGCCCGCCCGGCACGCTCAACGCGTTGTCCACCGAACTCGCCTCTACCTCGATCAGGGATCGGATGACCCCGTTGCGGTCGATGCGGGGGGTAATCCTGAGCATGACGCCGTAGGGCTTGAACAGCGTGGTGGAATTGCCGCGCGTATCGGTCGACGAGTAGGGAACCTCGCCACCGGCCAGAAAGGTGGCGCTGGCGCCGCTGCGCGCAAGCAACTGAGGTTGGGCCAGCATCACGGCCTCCCCGCTTTGAGCCAACATCGCGATGCGGGACGACAAAAGCGCATTGACGCCAAAGTAGCCTGCCGCCGACGAGACTGGGCCCACCGTTTCTATGATTCCCTCGCCGGGGCGGCTCATGCGCCCCCGGGATCCCGCATCCCAGGCCAGGCCGGCATTGATGCCGCCTTGGGATATCCCGTCCCAGCGCACGCCGAGATCCCTCAGCCTCGATGTGGGGATCTCCACGACCTGCACGTCCAGCTGCACCATGCGATCCCAGCCCACTTGCCCGGTGAAATCCAGCACGGCGGGATAGCGGTCCGCCAGGGCCGTGATGCGCAAACGATCGTCGTCGGAAAGGTCATCCCCCTCGATCAGGATGCGGCCGCCCACCTCGGTACTGCGCGCGCCAGGAATGCGGGCAAGCAAGGCCTCGACTTCCGCCCGCAGGCGCGGCGCCCCCGCCGGCACAACCCTTAGTTCATAGGCCTTGGCGCTGGCGCCATTCACCCAGACATGCAGGGACGACACGCCCTCGGCGCGGGCGAACACAATCACCTCGCGCCCTTCGGCCTCGACGGCCCCGATCACCTGGCCATTGCCTATTGCCACGCGCTTGACTCCGGGGTGCGACAGAATCCGTGTCTCGCCCACCTGAAGTTCGATCTCATGGTCCTCCGGCCACGCTGTCGGACTGACCAGGCATAGCGCCCAGGCAAATATGCTGACGACGGCACGCCTCATGGCCGCCCCCTTTTAAGTCGAGGCGGCGCGGCCGCTTCTCTCTCCGTTGTTCCCTCACCTGCCGTGGATTCCAGCCGGTCTCCGTACAAGATGGCCACGCCCGGCGCATTCCGAGGCTCCAGGTCCAAACCGATCAGCGAAGCAAGGTCTCCTTGCGCTGCGCCACTGACCACGGCGGCATCGTCGCGATGGCGCAGCATCGCTGTCAGCACCCCGCTCTGCCGAGCCGCCACGAATCGCATCGCCTCATCTGGCGTTGCTGCCAAGGTGATATTGCCGCCCTTGTTCTCGCCATCGGCCTCGCCCCCCACCATCAGCACGCGCATGCCTTGCAAGAGGGGCACAGTCAGCTCCTGCTGGCGATGCGCAAAACTCACATAGATGTCGATGGCATCGCCCACGCGCAATACCTCCGCCAGGCCGCCCAGGTCCGTGGCCGCCACCGTCAACGCGCGTTGCCCGCTACGCAAACGGGACGCCAAGGCCGGGACTGGGGCGGTGAACGTCAAGTGTCCTCGGAGCAAGGGCTCACCATTGGCGACATCGGCCAGCAAGGTGGCGCCAAGCAGGCCAGAAAGATCCAGGGGATCGATACTGGCCCGCGAAGCCCATGGCTCCGGGATTTCGCGCACGGCGACATGCAGCTCTTCGAGTTGCGTACCCGCAGGCAGGTCAAACGCCGCAACGAGGCGGCTGACCGTCGGCGTGCGCGCCTCGGCCTCCAACGCCTGGACTCGCTGCTGCACGTGTTCTCGCACTGCCCATGCGGATACCAGACCCGCGATCAGCGCAATCGCGTACACGCCCGTTCTGCGCAGACGCTGCAGGACATGGGTGATCCAGTGCCTCATGGTGTTCTTCCGCTGACCAGAAGCCCGCTGCCGCCTTCTAGCGGTACCAGCGACAGCCTCATGCGAGCGCCCAGGCGGCCCCACCAATGCGCTGATTCTTCGGACGCCGGCATGCGACGCCAGCCGTTCTGGACCAGACGCTCCTCCAGCAGCGGAGCCAACTGCCTCGGCGACAAGGCGTATTGCCAGATACGCTCGGAGACGCGCACGCCGTCCTCCATCACCGCCACGTCCAACCTCTGACGAGCACCAGCCGGGAGCCATGCAGGCAACGGGCTGTCCGGCACAGCCAGGAGGCTGACCGTTGAAATGCTTCCGGCCGTTCTGCGCGCGCCCAGACCTTCCATCTGGACGACCCATCGCTCCTGCCCCACCTGCCCCGACAGAATGGCCTGGCCGGACAACACGTTCAGGTCGGTCAAAGCGGGCTGCTGGGCTGACAGGTAGCGGATCAACTCGGGCGTGCCGAGAGGCGTGTCGAATATGAGCACGCGCGCCGGGATTCCATGCAGCCAGATGCGTTCCGCCAGCAATCCGCGCCGCGAACCCGCGGGAAAGCGCAGGGCTTCCAGCGTGGCGTCGCCGGATCTGGCCCGACTGGCGGCCCCAGCCTCGCTACCGTCAGCCGCGAGATCCTGAGCGGCGGCAATGTTGCGCCCCCCCACCGCAGCGACGGCCAGGGCGCCAGCCAACAACAGGCGTAGTGTCCGTGCCACCGCCAAGGTCCGCCAACCGCTACCCCACGGCGCGACCAAACCCGCAGGCAATGGCAAATGACAAAGTCCGGTCATTTGCCCGCCCCCTTGCGGCTGGTCAGCCGATCCGCAGGCACCACATCCGCCCATTCGGACAGCCAGTCCAGCGACAGGGCGGGCCTGCGCCATGGCCCGTCCAGGCGATCGACGACAGGCTTCAAACGCCTTGCCTGAGCCAGCGAAGCGCTTTCAGCCCTGAGCCAGGATGTTGGCGCACGGCCGATGCGGCGCTGCGCGTCGGTGTCGCCGTGCGCATATCCGGCGCCGCTTGCCACGTGCGTGCGACGGGCGCGGCGCAGCCAGACCGCATTGTCCCGATCACGACGCGCGGTGCTTGCCGTCGCTGACAGCAGCTTCAAGTCCACGCCGAACCACTCGTCCTGCAAGGCGCTGACCTGCAATGGCGCGATACCGGGCAGCGAGCTGGCTTTCCGCGACAGCACCGCGCCGCTTGGAGCGCGCAGGTTCTGCGTGGGTTGCCCCAAGGCGCCGGCCATCGCGGCCTTGCGGCTGGCCTGCGCAACTTCCTGCGCCGCGAACTGCAATCCACCTATCCAGGATGCCGCCCAAAGCAGCAGGGCCAACAGCGGCAGCATCAGCAACGCTTCGATCAGGGCCTGCCCTTGCTGCCGCGCAAGAATCCGGTTCATGGCACCCCCTTTGCCTGCGTGGCCTCGCCGGCGGTAACGGCCGACAGGCGCGCTTGCCAATATGGCCGGAACAGCGTGGCAAGTTCGTCACGGCCGTCGGCACGGCGTTCCGGCCGAGCAAAATAGGTCTCTGCCGCTGAGGTCACAGTGACTGCGTCCTCTGGACCGAGGGCGGCATAGCGGAACCTTCCCACGGGCGACCGGACCGCACTTTCCGCATCTGTGGTTTTCAAGGTAGAGCCAGCAAGCCGGACGGCCACCGCGAAGCGCAAGGGATCGCCACTGCGCGACAAAGCGATGTCGCGGTAGGCCGGCAGGCCCCGGCCCGGCCAACGCTGAGCGTCAGCCATGGCGTACGAGTTGGCCATGGGATTGCTGATGTCATTGAGCAGATCCCAGTTTGTCGACAGTTCCACCCAGCGCCAGAAATCCTGATCGGAAAAATCGAGCGGCGGTTCATCCACGTACTCCAGGCCTTCGGGCGCCTTGATCTTCTGCCCCTGCGCCGTGCCCCAGCCCATGGCGTATTCACGGAAGTAGCACCCCCTCCAGCGGTTGAAGCGCAGCGCATGGTAGGACTGTGTGTCCAGCGCCCCCCAACGTCCGTCCGGTCCCAACCAGGTGGAACCCCGCCGCCGCAACTCATGACGATGCAACGGGCACAGCGGATGGACCATCCACGGATTGCGGCGCGTGACGCTGCGACGATTGAGAAAACCATAGCGTTGCGCCGCCTGCTCGACAGCGGGCCGCAGACCTGCGTCGCGCATGGCCTGACGGCGCCCCACGTAGCCTGGCCACCCGTCCGTCAGCAATCGCAGGCTGGCACCTCGGGCATGCGCGCCATCTACGCCGGGCGCGGGAACGTCGTCCGAGAGATTGGCGGACAAGACCTTGTTCATGATGCGGCCGCGCGAAGCCGCCAGACCCGCGACAGCCGACGCCGCAGCTGCTTCCAGGACCTGGTGGACTACCCTGTCATGCTCACCGAACGCCGCCGCCAGCCTCTGTTCCGCATCAGGCACAGCTCGCGCCGCTTGATAGGCCATGCCCACGTCCGGCCCGAACAACATGGTGATCAGGCCGGCGGGTGGATTGCGACGATTGTGCTGAGACTGCATGGTGCGGGCATATTGCGCAGACGCACCCAGCGTGACCAGATGCGCCATGGCGACCTGATGCGCGATCTGGGTCCGGTTGATGTAGGCAAGGGCATTGAGCGCGCGCGCTTGCTCCAGCGCCCCGCTGTACGCCGCCGCGTCCGCGGCGTGCGTCAGCCGCTGGCGTGCTCCGACGGTTTGTCCCAAGTTGTACAGGACGACCAGGGAGATGCCTCCCACAGCCACCATCAGCAGGCCCAGGACCAGCGTCTGGCCACGCTGGTGGGTAAGCGATGCGCAAGAAGGCGTAGTCACTTCGCGTCCGCCGCATTGCCGGTGAAGGACTTGAGCGACCGAGCCTTGGTCTGCGCCGCCGCTTTCTGCGCCGCCTGTTGCGCCGCGCGGCTCTGCGCACCGCCGTCCTCGCCGGCAAGTTCGCGCGCCATGGCGGCGGTCTGCGATCGCACCACCTGACCGAAGTACTGATACACCGCAATGGCAGCCACCGCGACCAAGGCCACGACCACGATGTATTCGGTCATGCCCTGTCCCAACTGACGCTTCCGCAACCTTGACATATCCGCTCTCCGGCACTGTGAAAACAGGCTTCAGTGTCGGCGTCTGCCCCCGATGTCACAATTCGCGGATACCGAGGCGGATAAAGTTGTCGCGGGCCCGTTGACAGTTGACTTCAGCGGTCCCCCCTGCGGGAGGCGTGAATCTTGTAACCCTTTAATATTCCAGGGTTTTCCCTATTGCCCAGCCTATGGCTCAGCAGTAGATTTGAGTTGCCGGGCTGTCTGACACCCATCGCGTGCGAAGCCGGGCAGGAGCGCCTCAGACTCACCTTGAGCTGGGGCGCTCTTCCATTTCAGGGGTTGAAAGCGCGCTCCGCGACAGCACTGGACGAACGCGGTGGCTGGCGGCGATCCAGTCGGGCTGCCTGCATCGGCTTGGACTACAACAAGAGCGGCGAAATCTTGCTGCCGTCAACCGACACCCCGGCCATGAGGCCGCCGTTGTTCAGCACGAAACCGACGATAGGCTGCTGTGCGGTGTAGGTATCGATGCTGCCGTTGACGCCCACATTGGCCACCGCAACCGTCGCGTCCGCCCCCACCGTCCAGCCGCTGCTGGCACGGAACTTGGCCAGCGCGCCGTCCGTCATGAACAACACCACCATCGCCTTGGACTGCGCGCCGGCCTGCAGGCCGATGGAGCCGCCCGTGATGCTGTAATAGCCGGTATCCGAACCGCCCACCCGCAACACGCCGGTTCCATGCTGGGCTCCCACGATGAAGCTCGCGCTCAATACGCCCGGAAACACCAGTACGCCGCGCGCGCGTTCCACCAATTGCCTGGCCTGGGAAGAGGACTGATAAAGCTTGGTCAACGTGGCGTCCGCAGCGGTATCGAGTTCCTGCCGCTTTTCCGCAGCCGTGGCCGAGGATTGGGCAGTGGTCGTGGTGCAGCCAGTAAACAGCAGACTAGCCACTCCGAGCATCGCGGCGATCACGCCTGCTCGGCCTGCCTTGGGGAAAGTATCAAGCATATAGCGCTCCTTCTTTTTGTTGGATGCCCTTCCGGGCGTGCCCGGAAAGAACGTCACCATCCTACCTGGGATTTTCCGGACCTGGCGCCATGCATGCGAGGCCTGCGTTACCTCCTGTTCCAAGACGAGCAAGTGTCATTACACTTGGCCCGCATTTCCCCACTAATTGACGTGGCGACACATAGCACAATGCCGCTTCCGCTATGCATCGTGCACATTTTCTTCAGATGGGGATTTGCGTCTGAACATAATCGAAATCGACGCCGTGCGACACCGCCAGCCCTTGATCAGGCTGCGCCTTGATCAATCATTTTCGAATACATCCAATGAAGTGGCTTTTGATTTCGATGCTATGCATATTCACTTCCGGTTGCGGCGTAGTTGCCGCCCCCTGCCGTATTGCATCTGCCGCGATCAAGATCGTGCCCGTCGTCGGCGACGTTGCTGCGGCACCGACGGATGCTTGCGCGGAAGTCATCGACTGATTGCTGCGACGGCGCAGCGGATCCCGAAAATAGCCGGGGCAGCGCTTGCGCGCCGGTAAATCAAAACCCTGGATGTACAAAAAAAAACGGGTCTCGGATTGCTCCGAGACCCGCGTCTTTCTTGGTAGGCCCCCCGAGAGTCGAACTCGGCACCAACGGATTATGAGTCCGCTGCTCTAACCAGGCATGAGCTAGAGGCCCAGAAAATGATTACTGCCCTTCCAGGAAGCTCTTGAGCTTATCGGCACGGCTGGGGTGACGCAGCTTGCGCAGTGCTTTCGCCTCTATTTGGCGAATGCGCTCACGCGTGACGTCGAATTGCTTGCCCACTTCTTCCAGGGTCTGGTCCGTGCTCATTTCGATGCCGAAACGCATGCGCAGAACCTTGGCTTCACGCGGGGTGAGAGAGTCTAGCACTTCCTTGACCACATCGCGCATGGAACCGTGCAACGCCGCGTCGGAAGGCGCCAGCGTGGACGTGTCTTCGATGAAATCGCCCAGGTGCGAGTCGTCGTCGTCACCGATAGGCGTTTCCATCGAGATCGGCTCCTTGGCGATCTTCAGGATCTTGCGGATCTTGTCCTCGGGCATGTCCATCTTCTGCGCCAGGGTCGCGGGATCCGGCTCGGCGCCGGTTTCCTGCAGGATCTGGCGGCTGATCCGGTTCATCTTGTTGATCGTTTCGATCATGTGAACCGGAATACGGATGGTGCGCGCCTGGTCGGCGATGGAACGCGTGATGGCCTGACGGATCCACCAGGTCGCGTAGGTCGAGAACTTGTAGCCGCGACGGTACTCGAACTTGTCCACGGCCTTCATCAGGCCGATGTTGCCTTCCTGGATCAGGTCCAGGAACTGCAGGCCGCGGTTCGTGTACTTCTTGGCAATCGAGATCACCAGACGCAGGTTGGCTTCGGTCATCTCGCGCTTGGCCTTGCGGGCCTTGGCTTCGCCGGTGGCCATGCGCTTGTTGACGTCCTTCAGGTCCTTCAGCGGCAGTACGACGCGCGTTTGCAGGTCGATGAGCTTCTGCTGCAGTTCCTGCACGGCGGGAATCTGACGCTCCAGCGTTTCGGCGTACGGGTGGCCAGCGGCCACTTCATCGACGACCCACTGCATGTTGGTTTCGTTGCCCGGGAACACCTTGATGAAGTGCGTGCGCGGCATGCCGGCACGGTCCACACACGTGTGCAGGACGGCGCGCTCAAGCTGGCGTACTTCCTCGACCTGCTGGCGCAGCGTGTCCGCCAGCTTCTCGACCATCTTGGCCGTGAAGCGGATGCCCATCAGTTCGTTCTGGATGGATTCCTGGGCGCGCACGTAGACGTCCGACTTGTAGCCGTCCTTCTCGTACGAGTGGCGCATCTTGTCGAATTGCTTGCCGACTTCGTCGAACTTGGCCAGGGCCTTCACGCGCAGGTCTTCCAGCTGCTTGCTGGACATACCGCCGGCGGGGCCATCATCGCCTTCGTCTTCCTCGGCCGTGACGCCGGCGCCGGCGTATTCCTCGCCGTCTTCCGGATCCACCAGGCCGTCGACCACTTCGTCGATCTGGGCCTGTCCTTCACGCACGCGCAGGATGTGGGCCAGGATCTCGTTGATCGTGGTCGGGCAGGCCGAGATGGCCATGACCATGTGCTTCAGGCCGTCTTCAATGCGCTTGGCGATTTCGATTTCGCCTTCGCGCGTCAGCAGTTCCACCGAGCCCATTTCACGCATGTACATGCGCACGGGGTCCGTGGTGCGGCCGAAATCGGAGTCCACGGTGGTCAGCGCGGCTTCGGCTTCGTCTTCGACGTCGTCGTCGTTGGAGGCCACCGGCGCGTTTTCGCTCATCAGCAGCGTTTCGGCATCGGGCGCCTGGTCGTAGACCGCGATGCCCATGTCGCTGAACGTGCTGATGATGCCGTCGATCGCTTCGGCGTCGACCAGATCGTCAGGCAGATGGTCGTTGATTTCGCCGTAAGTCAGGTAGCCGCGGTCCTTGCCCAGCTTGATCAGCTGCTTCAGGCGGTTGCGGCGCGCTTCGTATTCTTCGGGCGTGACGGGGCCGCGGGCGATCAGATCCTTGGGATCGGCCTTGCCGCGCTTGCCGCCGCGCTTCGGCGGCTTCAGATCGGGCAGGACTTCGCCTTCGCCGTCCATCGAATCGTCGAAGCCGTCGGAATCATTGTTGGCATTCTTGGCGGGACGGCCCGGGCGGCGGCCGCTGGGCACGGGGCGCGCGCTGCCCACGAGGTCGGCGAGCTTGTCTTCGGCCTTCTTGGCGCGAGCCTTCGTCACCTTCTCGGGCTTGTCAGCCGCGGCGGCCTTGGTCGCCTTCTTGGCGGCCGTCTTGGCAGCAGGCTTGGCGACCTTCACCGCCGTCTTGGCGGGCGCCTTTTCCGCTGCCATGCTTACGACGCGCTTGGCCGTGGTGGCCTTGGTTTCGGCCGCATCAATTGCAGAGGAGGATTTGCCGGTGGATTTGGTCATAGTCGCTTCCGTGGTCGTCGCAACCCGTTCGGGCATGTTGCACCGCATGAAGCCGCCTTGGACGGCAGCCCAACACGGCGGTTATACGGGTAAAACTGG
Source organism: Achromobacter sp. (assembly GCF_036567245.1). Lineage (GTDB taxonomy): Bacteria > Pseudomonadota > Gammaproteobacteria > Burkholderiales > Burkholderiaceae_B > Achromobacter. The sequence continues at coordinate 20,056 of NZ_DATCUY010000696.1, forward strand.
TGCATCAGCGGAGACCACACGGCTGCGTTGTTCGCAGCGCCAGCTCTTGCGAGCCCGCTTGGCGCCGTTCCGGTGCGATACCGTACTTGCGCCTTGCGTGCATGACCTCATCCTGCGGGGCCTCCCGGGCGTCGGGGGGGCTGTCTGCCTATAAATAGGCTTTGCTTGCTTATCGGGCCTTGGCCCCAAGCAGCTGAGTAGACACAGCACCCAAACCACTAACGCTACGCGGAGATGACCGCCGCCGAACTGCTTGATTCACCGCTCAGCTATATTAATTAACTATGTAACAAATTTGACGCGCGCATTCGCTTTTATTTCTGCCGTTGCGCGCCTGACGTTCCATTTTTTGGAGCGTCCACCGCGTCCGGATCGCGAGCCCCGCGTCAAATCCTATACATCCATTAGATTCCGGCAGCCAGAATAGATTCCGCCTGCCAGATGCATTTCATGTTGCCTACGTATTGCAGCACCAGGATTACCACCAAATTCAGCAAGAATTAAGCAGAAATCGACTGCAAGCACTTCGACTGCAAGCACCTCAATTCGTAGACTAACCAAGCCGCGCCAGGCCCAGTCCTGTCAAACTTCGGCGCCGAGGATCTGGCACCCCGCGCCGAAACAAAAATCCTGCCCTGTCCAACCGGTAAAAAACGCGCCATGTCGGCGGACAACCTTTGATTTTAGCGCATTTAGCGCACGCCGGCACCTTTCAGCACGGCCATGCGGCTGGAAAGTTCCAGATAGCGCTTGCGCGCTTCTTCCGTGGCCAGCCCCGACGCAGCGAGCTTGGCCATCTCCAGCTTGGCCGAATCAAACTCGATACGCCTCAAGGCATCGTCCCATTCGGTTTGCGGGTCCGGCAGGTCTTCCTGCGACAGAATGTCGGCCCGCAACCCCTTGAGCACGGTGGCCAGATCCGAATCCGGATCCGCCGCCTCCAGCAGGGCGCCAACATGGCGGGCGCCACTGGATTGCGCCAGCATGATCAAGTCTCTTACAAGACCTAGATGGGGGCCATGGTCGATGACTTCAAGCTGCTGGTCGCCCATGGAGTCAACCAGCTCGGGGTGCGCCAGCAACAGGCCCAGCAGGCGCTTGGCCAGCGACGGCATGGTGCGGCGGCCTTCAAATCCGCCAACATCGTTGTCGCGCTTGCCTTTCCAGTTGCCTTTGCCGCCTTTCCAGTCGCCCTTGCCCTTCCAGTCGCCTTTACTCTTCCATTCCTGCTTGCCACCACTGCGCTGAGCACCTCCACCGCCAAAGTCGGAACCCTGGGACGGCAGATGGACTTGGTCCGCGTAATCGGACTCGTCAGCCGGGATGTCATGAAAATCGTGGCCAGCGAAGTCGTAGCCCATGTCTGAATGGCCCGCCTCATGCTCTCGGCCCGATGCCGCCGCCGCGCCCGCATCCCCTCCGGCCGCGCCCGATTTGGCAGCGGGTGCAAAAGGCTTGGCGGGCTGCTGAGCCAGCACCTGGGCCATTTCTTCCGGCGTCAGCTGAACCTGCTTGGCCATTTCCCGCTCGATCTGCACGCGTAGCGCGCACTCGGGAATGGCGGCCAGCAAGGGCTTGGCCTCGTGCAGGCAACTGGCCCGCCCTTCGGCTTCGTTCATGTTGTGCCGCGAGGCCAGCTCATCCAGCAAGAAGCGGGAGAGCGCCACGGCCTCCCCCAGGCACGCGCGGAAGGCTTCCGCGCCCAATTCGCGCACGTACGAGTCGGGATCGTGCTCTGTGGGCAGGAACAGGAAGCGGATCGCGATATCGTCGCGCAGCACCGGCAGGCAGGCCTGCAAGGCGCGCCACGCGGCGCGCCGGCCGGCCCCATCGCCGTCAAAACTGAAGATGACCTTGTCGCTGGCACGCAGCAGCTTCTTGACATGGTCCGGCGTGGTGGCCGTCCCCAGCGTCGCCACCGCGTTGGCGATGCCTTGCTGGGCCAGGCCGACCACGTCCATGTAGCCTTCGACCACAATGACCTGCCCTTCCTGGCGTATGGCCTGGCGCGCCTCCCACAGCCCGTAGAGCTCATGCCCCTTGGAGAACAGCGGGGTTTCGGGCGAATTCAGGTACTTGGGTTCGCCCTTGCCGATGATGCGCCCGCCAAAGCCGATGAGACTGCCCCGCACATTGCGGATCGGAAACATGACCCGCTCGCGGAAGCGGTCGTAACGGCGCCCATCCTCGGATTCGATGACCAACCCGGACTCGACCAGGACGGGATCCTCGTAGGTCGGGAAGACTTGCGACAAGCCGTGGCGGTCGGTACCCGACCATCCCAGGCCGAAATGGGCCGCAATTTCACCCGACAGGCCACGCTGCTTCAAATAGCGGATCGCCGCGGGCGATGCCCGCAACTGCTTGAGGTAATGGGCCTGAGCGGCATCCAGCACCTGCGTGTGGCGAGATTCCTCGGCCTTGCGGCGCGCGGATTCCTGCTGCTGGCGTGGACTGCGGTTTTCTTCGGGGACCGTCATTCCCGCCGATGCCGCAAGCGTGCGCACGGCATCGGGGAAACTGGCGCCCGTGTGTTCCATCAGGAAGGTGATGGCGCTGCCATGCGCTCCACAACCGAAGCAGTGATAGAACTGCTTGGTGGGGCTGACAGTGAACGAGGGACTTTTTTCGTTATGAAAAGGGCACAGGCCAAGCAAGTTGGCCCCGCCCTTTCTCAACTGCACGTATCGCCCGACTATGTCGACGACGTCGACTCGGGCGAGTAAATCCTGGATGAATGATTCTGGAATCAATAGATTCGGGAATCAAAAATCAATACAGGCGCGGGGGCAGTTGTTGGCTACGGATGCGCTTGTAGTGGCGCTTCACAGCGGCGGCATGCTTGCGCTTGCGCTCGGCCGTGGGCTTCTCATAGAACTCGCGCGAACGCAGCTCGGTGAGCAAACCGGTCTTTTCGATGGTGCGCTTGAAGCGGCGCAGAGCGGCTTCAAACGGTTCGTTTTCCTTCAGTCGAACGATAGGCATAAAGTGATTGGCCTGCTTGTAGGGTAACAAAAGTTGATGACAAACCTGGCTTGCTTACCAGCAACGCTGCGCGGGTCCAGGTACGCGTAAACGGCCTCGTCGATACCAAAATCATACCAACAGAGGCAGATACCGCGAACGGGGAACCTTGAAAGCGCAATCCAGGCGCCGGACGCTGGCTTCAGCGCTGCTAGGCAGCCCTGAACCGCAGATCCCATCCCGGATTTCCGCTGGCTGTTTCCGTTACCCAAAGACTACCCAAAGAGTAACAAGCCAAGTTCGGTTTAGCGATAACCAGCGATTCTAGCATGGTAACGGCCATTTTGACTACTGGAGGGACAGTCTGGCGCCCTGGGCAGCCAGAATGCCCTCTCTTGCCGGAACGGCCACGCTCAGCTCTTGGAACCCTTGCGGATCCAAGCTTCGAGCTGATGCGGACGCAGGCTGTCGTAGTCTTCGAAAGGCTGGTGAATCCACGGATTCGTGGGCAGCTTGTCGACGTAGTAGTCCGGCGTCGCCTGGGAGTGGCCCTTCCACCAGAGCACCGCGCTGCGCAGCTCGGTGATGTCGGCGAACTGGCTCTTCAGGTGATCGAAGACCTTGTTGAAGGTCTTGCCGGTATCGACCATGTCGTCCACCAGCAACACCCGCCCGGACAAAGTGCCGCGCGTGATGGTGATGAACTGGGCGATATCCATGTCGCCTTGCTTGGTGCCGGCCGCTTCGCGATAGCTGCTCGTGGCCAGAATGCCCAACGGCACATCAAAAATACGGGACATAACATCACCGACGCGCATACCGCCGCGCGCCAGGCAAAGAATCTTGTCGAACTTCCAACCCGATTGATGCACCTGCAAGGTAAGGCGCTCGATCAGGCGGTTGTAGTCGTCCCACGTCACCCACAGATGGCTGTCATCATTGGTCGGCGTGCTCATAGGCAAGCATCTCCTGCTTAATAAATACGAAAAGGCCGCCGCCGGTATGAGACCGGCGGCGGCCTTGCGGATAATAACCCGATGTCAGCCCTTCAGGGGATGACGCAGCACAATGGTTTCGTTGCGGTCGGGGCCGGTCGACACCAGGTCGATGGGCACGCCGCAGACTTCGGCCACGCGCTCCAGGTAGCGGCGGGCCGCCTCGGGCAGCTTGTCGTACTCGGTGATGCCGACAGTGGACTCGCTCCAGCCAGGCAGCTCTTCCAGCACCGGTTGCGCCTGCGCCACGGCGTGCGCGCCATAAGGCAACACATCGCGGAATTCGCCATTGACGCGATAGCCGACGCCCAGCTGGATGGTTTCCAGACCATCCAGCACGTCCAGCTTGGTAATGCACAGGCCGGTGATGCCGTTCAGGCGGACCGAGCGCTTGAGCGCCGCGCCGTCGAACCAGCCGCAGCGGCGCGGACGGCCCGTGACGGAACCGAATTCCTTGCCGATCGTGGCCAGGCGGGTGCCGATCTCATCGACCAGTTCCGTGGGGAACGGGCCCGAACCGACGCGGGTCGTGTAGGCCTTGGTGATGCCCAGGACGTAATCCAGCTGCTGCGGACCAACGCCTGCGCCGGCCGAGGCCGCGCCAGCAACGCAATTGCTGCTGGTGACGAAGGGATAGGTGCCGTGATCCACGTCCAGCAAAGCGCCTTGCGCGCCTTCGAACAGCAGGCGCTTGCCTTCCTGTTGCATGGCATACAGGTTGCTCGACACGTCCTTGACCATCGGGGCGATGGCCGGAGCCAATGCCATGGCCTGGTCGCGCACTTCATTGGCGGAAACCGCCTCGGCGCCCAGGTACTTGGTCAGCACAAAGTTGTGGTAATCCAGCACTTCGGCGAGCTTTTCGTCGAACAGCGCGGGATTGAACAGGTCCTGCACGCGCAACGCGCGGCGGGCTACCTTGTCTTCGTACGCGGGGCCGATGCCGCGACCGGTCGTACCGATCTTGCCATCACCCTTGCGCGCTTCGCGCGCCTTGTCGATGGCGACGTGGTACGGCAGGATCAGCGGGCAGATTTCGGAAATCTGCAGGCGCGAACGCACGTCCAGACCGGCGGCCTCAAGCTCTTCGATTTCCTTGAGCAGGGCTTCGGGGGACAGCACGACGCCATTGCCGATGAAGCAGGTGACGCCGGGATGCATGATGCCCGACGGGATCAGGCGGAGAATCGTCTTCTTGCCGTTGATCCACAGCGTATGGCCGGCATTGTGACCGCCTTGGAAGCGGACCACGCCCTGGACGGATTCCGCCAGCCAGTCGACGATCTTGCCCTTGCCCTCGTCACCCCACTGGGTGCCGATTACGACTACGTTCTTGCTCATGTTACGAATCAATATCGAGTTTCTCGGGAAATCCGGAAATCTCCCCGCGGCCCTCTCGTTGCCGAGAGGGAGTTAGTCACAGCGTTCTGACCGTCCAGGCGCCATCCTGCAGCGCCAGCTCGCGATCGCAAACGAATTCGTCCTGATCCTGCTCGTGACCGGGCAATACCTGAACGACAATTTCCCCCGACCGGCGCAGGCGGTGCACCGCCTCGGTCAGGGCGGGGGCTTGCCCCCAGGGCGCGCGAACCGCACGCGCCCTTTCCGCCGGCGGCAAACCCGCCGCCAGCTTGCGTAAATCAAGACTGAAGCCGGTGGCGGGACGAGCCCGCCCAAACGCACGGCTGACATCGTCATAGCGGCCGCCGCTGACCAGCGCATCGCGCCAGCCTTCGGCATACAGCGCGAACTTGACGCCGGAATGGTAGCCATAGCCCCCCACGTCGGCAAGGTCCACGCCGAACGCCACATTCGGCATGGCGTCCACCACCAACTGCAGCGCGTCCAGCGCCGCCACGACGCCCGGCAGCAAGGGCAGCTCGCGGCGCGCTTCCTTCAGCACTTCCGGACCGCCGTACAGCTTGGGCAGCAATTGCAGGGCCTTCAGGGTCTCTGCACGCAGGCCGGGAGCCCGCTCAGCCAATTCGCCGAGCCCTGGGACGTCCTTCTCGCGCATCAGCAGAATGACGTCCTGCGACAGGGCCGCAGCCGCCGGATCGGACTCCAGGAGCGCACGCAGCACGCCCGGATGGCATAGATCCAGCCTCGGGTTGCGCACACCGGCGATCGCCACCGTTTCCAGCACCAGCTGGATGATCTCCAGGTCCGCCTCGAAACCGGCATGGCCGTAGATCTCGGCACCGATCTGCAGCAGCTCGCGGCTGGACAGCAGGTCCGCCGGGCGGGCATGCAGCACATTGCCGCAATAACACAGGCGGGTAACGCCCGCGCGGTTCAATAAGTGCGCGTCGATGCGCGTGACCTGAGGAGTCATGTCCGCGCGCACGCCCAGCGTGCGCCCCGACAATTGGTCGACCAGCTTGCAGGTGCGCAGATCCAGATCGCTGCCAGTGCCGGACAGCAATGAATCAATGTATTCGACCAGGGGCGGCGCGACCAACTCGAAACCGTAAGTGCGATACAGATCGAGAAGTTCGCGGCGCAATTCCTCGATGCGCCGGGCCTCTGCCGGAAGTACGTCGGCAAGGCTCTCGGGCAGCAACCAGTTACCCATGAATGTTTACCTGAATAACGCCAAGTGATGCGTGGGCGTCGCCCAAACGAAAAAGCGGCTGAGGGGGCGTAAGCCCGCTCAGCCGCTGCGGAATGTTTTCTAG